>NZ_JBHLWH010000039.1:0-224866 GCF_042433045.1 Citricoccus parietis
TCTCTGTGAGCGAGGCCCCGGCCCGCAACCCCTCGCGAACCGCGACGGGTCAATACATACCGTCTAGGCTTGTACGAACTCAGGAGCTCACTAAGAAACTCCTCGTGAAGTTCTTACCCTCCAGAGCACCCCTTCAGGGCCGTGTAAGCCGGATCAGGAAATCTTGGCCTGACTACTAATACCTGAGGAAGCCATGACCCTTGCCCCCGGCGACAAAGCGGACCATCCGCGGACCACGCCCATGGCAATACCCCAGACGCCCAGAACCGCAATGGAGCCACGGCAGGTCGTCAATGCAGGTGGGGACCTTGGACACATCTGTCCGCTTCACACCATGTCAGTGAACACTTCTGGGGGCGGGTATACCCGGTTGGATACTTTTGGAGTGTCCTCGGATCGACGCTCTCCTAACTGAACCCTGTCACGGAACCCTGTCGACGTCGAAGGTCGCGTAGAGCTTGAGCACCATAGCCCATGACCGCCGCCCACCGCTTCGGGGCCGAGGCCTGGGGTGAGCTCACCAACGCCGAATACGGGGTGCTCTGCGCCCTGACCAAGGACCCCAGAGGGGTGCGGATCACCGACCTGGGCCAGGACGTGCTGCTCACCCAGACCGGACTCACCCGCCTGGCCGCTCACCTGGTGAACAAGGGTCTCGTCGAGCGCGTCCCCGACCCCGACGATGGCCGAGCCATCCTGCTGGTACTCACCGACCAAGGACGGTACATCCAGCGCCGCATCGCCGTCATCCATACACGGGAGATCACCGACACTATGACCGAGCATCTCTGCGTCGAAGAACTCCTCCAGCTCCGCGACCTCTGCACCAAACTCATCCAGCAGTGCCCGCCCACCAGGCCCTGACACCTGCCCTCGGGAGCTCGTCGTAGCGGCCTCGAGGCGTCGACGCTAGGTGGAGCCACTCTGGTGGTAATGGCTCCTGGGCCAGCACGGAGGTGTCTTGTGAGCGTCCAGGCAGGGTCGACGGGCGCGGGGCTGACGAGGATAATCACGCCCGGAAGGAGGCGGTGCCCGTGGCGGCGTGAACCGCCACGGATGAGGCCACGGTGATATCACGCACGGCGGGTCCCCGAGAGGAACCGCGAGGTGCCGGCTCACGGACTGGAGGAACTGATGGGGCAACAGACCAAGGACTATGGCGTCATCGGAAACCTGCAGGACGTCCGGTGATCAGCGCGCTGGCCGCTGCCGGGTGGGGACTGTTCGCCGGGGCCGCCCTGGTCATCGGCGCCGCGATCGCCTGGTTCGTCGACGTTCCGGCCAAGGTCGTGGGTTCCGTGATGGCGTTCGGCTCGGGCGTGTTGATTTCCGCGGTGGCCTTCGAACTGTTCGACGAAGCAGCGCATACTGGTGGGCTGTGGCCAGCCGTGGTCGGCTTCGCCTTCGGTGCGGTGGTGTACATGATCGCCAACCTGGCCCTGGCCCACTTCGGCGCCCGGCACCGCAAGCGCTCCCAGCGTCAACAGCCCTCGAAAGAGGATCAGGGCGGTAGCGGGCTGGCCATCGCGATCGGAGCCCTTCTGGACGGAGTACCCGAATCCGTGGTCCTGGGCGTCAGCCTGCTCAGCGGTGGCGGAGTCAGCACCGCGGTCGTAGCAGCCGTGTTCATCTCCAACCTCCCTGAAGGTCTCTCCAGCGCTGCAGGGATGAAAAAGGCCGGCCGCGGCCCTGGATACGTGTTCGGAGTCTGGGGCAGCATCGCGCTCATCAGCGCTCTGTCCGCAGCCGCTGGCTACCTGCTCCTCGGCGCGGCCTCGCCTGCGGTGATCGCCGCCATCACGGCCATCGCGGGCGGTGCGATCCTCACCATGATCGCCGACACCATGATCCCCGAGGCCTTCGAGATCACCCACGCCTGGACCGGACTGATCACCTCAGCCGGGTTCCTCCTGGCCGCCGCCATCAGCTGGATCGGCGGCTGAGCCACGGCGGGCCCGTGTACGTCACGCTGCCCACCGCGGCCGTGGTGATGGTGGTCTGGTTCGGGCTGACGGCCGCGAATCGTCCGGCTCGGGGGTCAGGAACCCGCCGGGTACGGCTCCGCACGTAGCAGCCGCGCCAGGTGCGCCGCATTGCGTGCTGCCCCGGCCGTCGTGGAGGCCACGTTCTCCGGGACCTCGTCCAGGTCCTGGTAGTCCACGGTCTGCATGGCCTCGCCCACCCAGTACGTGCCGGCCTGCGCAGGGATGCTGAAACCGATGTCGCTGAGGGCCTGAGTCATGTCCGCGATCGTCTTGTGGGCGCCGTCCTCATTGCCGACCACGGCCACGATCGCTGTCTTGTCGTACATGATCGGCCGGCCCTGCTCGTCGGTCTCGGACAGGTCCGCGTCGAGCCGTTCGATCACGCGCTGGGCGATGCTGCAGGGGTGGCCCATCCAGATGGGGGTGGCGAGTACGAGGATGTCCGCGTCCAGGACCTGTTGGTGCAGCGCGGGCCAGGCGTCGCCAGGACCCATGTCCACCTGCACGCCTGGCTTCACGTCGTGGTCCACCACCCGGACGGAGGAGGTGGCCACTCCGTTCTTCTCCAGCTCGCCCAGGACGTGCCGGGCCATCAGCTCGCTGCTGGAGGGCTTCGGGGACGGGGTCAGCGTGCAGACCAGGGCAAGGGCCGTCAGGCCCTGGGTGGAGGTCGAGGCGGTGTCAGCAGTCGAATCAGTCATGGGTCCAGCATGCTGACCGCCGCCGGGTCCTGGCCAGTGCCCAGTGACAACCAGTCGGCGCGTCGGCTACGCTTCGATCCATGAAGCGTTGAGTCCAGCCCCTCCCGCGCCCGAGGCATCGCCCGGCGGGACCCTGCCGGTGCATACCAGGACTCCCCTCATGACCCATCCCCATTCCTTGCCCTCCGCTGATCTGCGCTCCTCTGGCCTGTCGTCTGATCGGCGCCGAGCCCTCACCCCCGTCGCGTCCGCCCTCGGCGGCGCGGACCACCTCACCCTCGACGGTGTCTCCAAGTCCTTCCCGGACCGGCGCGTGCTGACCGATGTCTCCTGCACGGTGGCCTCCGGCGAACGTGCCTGCCTCATCGGCGAGAACGGCACCGGCAAGTCCACCCTGCTGCGTATCATCGCCGGCCTGGACGACGACCCTGCCGGCCGTGTCACGGTCCCCGGCAGCGTCGGGCTGTTCCACCAGCAGCCGCCCTTCGTCCTGGACCTCACCGTGCAGGAGGTGCTGGACGAGGCCACGGCCCCGGTCCGCGCGGTCGCGGAGGAGGTGGCCCGGCTCGCGGAGGCGCTCGCCGACAGCGCCGCCAGCCCGGGCACGACGCCGGCCCGCGCCCCGGGTGCCCACGGCACCACCGCTGTGCGGTCGGACGCGGCCCCGACCGACACTGCCAGCCCCTCGGAGGTTGCCACCGCCTACGACCGCGCCCTCGCCGAGGCCGTCCGTACCCAGGCGTGGGATGTGGACCAGCAGGTGGACCGCCTCGTGGACGGACTCGACCTGGCACACATCCCGCGCACCCGGCCGGCCTCGTCCCTCTCCGGAGGTCAGCTGTCCCGGCTCGCCCTGGCTTGGCTGCTGCTGCGCCGCCCGGACACCCTGCTGCTGGACGAGCCCACCAACCATCTCGACGCCCGCGGCACCGCGCTGCTCGTCGACCTGCTGCAGGGCTGGACCGGCCCCGTGCTGATCGCCAGCCATGACCGGGCGTTCCTCGACGACGTGGCCACCACCCTGCTCGACCTCGACCTGGCCCCGCAGCTCCACCGGGACGTTCCCGGCGCCTCGGACGCCGGCAGTATGGGCTCCGGTTTCGGCCTCACCCGCTACGGCGGGCGCTACACGGACTACCTGCTGCACCGGATCGGCGAGCGGGAACGGTGGGAGCGCCGGTACCGAGACGAGCAAGCCGAGCTGAAGCGGCTGCGGAGACAGGTCAAGGACAACCACACCGTGGGCAACGCAGATCGACCGCCTCCCACGGAGGGCAAGATGGCCCAGAAGTTCTACGCGGACCGCAACGCCAAGGTCGTCTCCCGGCGTGTCAACGAGGCGGCCACGGCGCTGGCCAGGCTGGAGGAATCCCAGGTCCGCAGGCCGCCCGCCGTCGTGAGTTTCGGCGGGCTGGCCGCTGCAGCACCCTCCCGTGCTGCCGGCAACGGTGCTCTCAGCGGCGCGTCCAGCGGTGCCGCCGGCGGTGACCACCGCCCCACGGCACGGGGGCAGGGAACCGGTCGGCCGGCGTCGGACGCGGGGCCGGTCCTGGTGGCCACCGAGGTGGCCCTGGCCGGACGGCTGGCCCCCGTCTCGGTGCATCTAGGCGCACGCTCGCGCCTGCTCATCACGGGTCCCAACGGGGCCGGGAAGTCCACGCTGCTGCGCATCCTGGCCGGGGACCTGATGCCCGACGCCGGCTCGGTCACCACCTCCGGCCGGGTCACCATCGGCCTGCTGGGCCAGGACGCGGACCACCTGCCGGTGGAGGGACCAGCCCGGGAGGACCTGACCGTGGCGGAGGCCTACCGGTCCGCCCTCGGGCACGGACGGGCGGAGCGGGTGCCGCTGGGAACCTTCGGCCTGATCGCCGGGCGGGACGAACAGCGCCGTGTCCGGGACCTCTCGGTGGGGCAGCGGCGTCGGCTGGACCTGGCCGTGCTGTTGGCCGACCCGCCGGACGTGCTGCTGCTGGACGAGCCCACCAACCACTTCTCGCTGTTGCTGTCCACGCAGCTGGAGGCCTCCATCCAGGACTACCCAGGGGCCGTGGTGGTGGCCAGTCACGACCGTTGGCTGGCCGCGGGGTGGACGGGTGAGCGGCTGGAACTCACCCCGGGCGCGGGCCACTGAGTCGCGCGCAGTGGATCCGGGGGCGCAGGGTAGCGGCCTGGATGCGGGGCCGGGCAGGATGGGCGCATGACCTCTCTTGCGCAGACCTGGGACCGGCACACCGAACCTCTGACCCGCGTGGTCCAGGACGTCTCGGACTGGGATGCCGCCAGCCCCTGTGAGGGCTGGACCGCCGCCGACGTGCTGGACCACCTGATGGACACCCACCGCGATTTCGTGACGCGCCATGGCCGGGAGATCCCCCTGGTCAGCGGGTCGCCGGCCGAACAGTGGCAACACCACGCCGCCGCACTGGACGCCCTGGTCCGAGACGAGGAGTTCATCGGCACCGTGGTGGAGACGCCGTTCGGGGACTCCACGGTCGGTCAGGTGCTGCTCGACTTCTACGGCATGGACCTGATCGTGCACCGCTGGGACCTGGCCACCTCACAGGGCGCCGACCACCGGCTCAGTGATGACGAACTGGCGGAGGTGGATGCCGCCGTGGACGGCTACGGTGCCGCCGCCTACGGTCCGGGGATCTTCAAGGATCCGGTCCAGGTGCCGGAGGATGCGGACCGGCAGGCGCGGGTGCTGGGCCGGACGGGACGGGCGGCCTGACCGGTCACGTCATCTGACGTGTGCGCCGCGCGGGCGCGGGAACCGGCCGACCCTACTCAGCCCCACGGCGAGCCCCGCGCACAGGACCGTCGCCACGAGGATGACGGCCCCGGTGCCCGGACCGATCAGGTCCAGGAGGACCACTGCCGAGATCACCAGGATGAGGCTGTCCACCTGCCAGGCCAGGATCATCACCCCGGAGAAGTCGCCGAACGGCGTGCCGACGGGGGTCAGGAGGCTCAGGGGGAGATCGGACTTCATCTCGCTCATGAAGCGGGCGGGCAGGGCGATGAGCACCGTCGCGACGACGGGGAGCACCTGCGCGGGATCCCAGGGGGCGCCGGCAAAGCCGAAGGCCACCATCCCTAGTCCCGCGGCGAGGATACCGACTCCGCTGCTCATTGCGACGGATATCAGCGTCCAGGGAAAGTGCCGGCCGAGGAGGCCACCGTGGGCTGGGCCGTAGAGCGGTTCAGTCAGGAACTCGTCCCGGACCATGCGCCAGGAATCGCTGACCCAGCCGCTTCCGAGGTAGACCAGCAGTGCCCCGGCCACCCAGGCGAGGACGGTCGCCGAGGCTCCCACCGCGATCAGCACCGTCCCGCCGACGAGGGCCGCGAGGCCGGCCAGGGTACGCCCGGGAGTGCGGAACGCCCGCCGTGCTCCCAGCTGCAGGTGGCCCGCCAGTCGGCCGTCCGGGCGGACCAGCGAGGTTCGGGGGCCTCCGGCACGGGCGCGGTAGACGTCGAGGGCATCATGGAACGAACCGTTGCCGGCGAAGATCCTGGCCTGGTCGGCCCGAGCCGAGGCCTTCACGAGCCGTCGTCGATCAGGGGCATCCATGGATCTCAAGGCACCCACCCAGAGGGCGACGGCCAAGACTGCCTGGACCAGGAGGCCGAGCCAGAGCTCGGCTTCCGCTGCATCGCCAGACCCGGTGAGCGGTGCTGCGTCAGGGAAGGCCACAGCAGGAACCAGCTGGACTGCACCCGCGGGTGCGAGAGCCAGGGCCAGAGCCCCCATGACGGCGAAGCCCAGGGTCAGCAGTGCGCTGCGCCGCGCGGACAGGACCTGGCCGCTGAGCCAGGCACCGGCCATCAGGGCGCCGAGAAGCAGACCTGATGCGGCGGAGGACACGATCCACCCGGCTCCGAATCCCCCGGTGATCCCCAGACCGAGGGCGACCGCGCACCAGGGAAAGCCCACCAGGACCACGGGCAGCACGGCACGGCGCCAGGCGAGCGGGCGGAGGTACGACCGGGGCGGAAGGTCGCTGGACAGCAGCACGTGGAGCACGAAGGGCGGCATGATCAGCGGACCGACGTACCGTCCCACGAGCTGAGCGGTGACCAGCAGTGCCAGGACGATCCCCAGGCCCCAGCCCTGCAGGACCGCGCCACCGCCGATCTGCAGGGCGTCCCAGAGCGCTGTGGTGGCGGCCTGGCCGATCGCCAGCCCGTAGGGCAGACCGATCAGCAGGCCCAGGTAGATGCGGTACGCGTGGGTGCGGGCCACGGTCCGGCCGCTGCGCCGCCGGTAGGCCGACCAGACGGCGGACACCCTGGCCTGGGCACCGGATTCCGTGCGTGCCTGCGTCACCGTGTCACCCATAGTTCAGCTCGAGGCGCCGGTCGGCCGTGTCGATCAGGGTCGAGTCGTGGCTCGCCATGATGATCGTCGCCCCCTGCCGGCACCGCTGCTGGAGGATGTCGGCGAGGTTCTTGACGTGGTCGGAGTCCAGGTGGCGCTCCGGCTCATCCAGGATCACCACCTGGCCGGGCCGGACCAGTACCAGGGACATCAGGAAGAGCTGGAGCTGACCGGAGGACAGTTCATGCGGGAACCGGTCCAGGAGATGGGTCAGTCGCAGTTCTCCGGCGAGGCGGACTGCGTCTTCGGCAGCGGCTGGCGTGTTGCCCGACCATGAGGCCGCCACCATCCCCAGCTGCTCGCGGAGCGTCATGTCACTGGCCACCGGGACGGAGTCCACCAGGGAGGCGATCTCGCGTCGGTGGCTGGGGTCCGAGGAGCCGACCGGCCGACCCAGTACGCGGCAGGTCCCCTCGGAGGGGGAGGCCCTGCCCGCCAGGACCCGCAGGAGGGTCGACTTCCCGGAACCATTGGGTCCGGTCACGCTCCACCACTCGCCCGCCGACGCCGCGAACGTCGTAGGCCGGAGCAGTGTGGTGTCAAGGAGTCGAACAGAGGCTTCCACGCACTCCACCCGAGTCCTTTCTGCCGCATGGCCAGAGAGAGACACCCCGACTAACCGGTCACCCGCTCGCGTTCGGCGGTCACCGCGCGTGTCAGTGACACCAGCCGCGCCAGGACCTTGGCCAGGGAGGCGTCGTGGTGGTCGGTCAACGCCAGGGCCCCGCCCGGGAAGTCCATCCGGCGCACGAGGTTCACGGAGGCACCCACCACGTGCATGTTGTAGGCGGCCACCGTCACCCGCCAGGCCTCGTTGGCCCGGACCCCGCCGAGGCCGCCGTAGGCCACGATCGCCAGGGTCTTGTCCATCCACTGCCGGCTGAGCAGGTCGTAGGCGTTCTTGAAGGCGCCGGGGATGTTGCGGTTGTACTCGGGGCTCACGAAGACGAAGCCGTCGCACTCCGCCACGGCGTCTCGCCAACGGTGCACCTCGGCGGGGCCGTCCTCGGCCTGAGCCCAGTTCTCGTCCGTCATGACCGGCAGCCCGAAGTCCTTGAGGTCCAGCACCACCCACTCAACATCCGCGGAGTCCTGCTGAACCCGGGCGCGCTCGGCCACCCAGGCGCCGATGGACTCCCCGATCCGGCCCTCGCGAACCGATCCGATGACGATGCCGATCTTCATGTGGTGCCTCCTGCGCTGTCGGTGCGGCCAGTCTCTCCCCAGCGTAGGCGGATCGCGCCATACTGATCGGGACGGCCGTCACACGCCGAAGGACACCGCCGGAGAGGACTCACCGTGAAGATCGACCAGGCCCATGTGCTCGTCAACGACCAGGATGCCGCCAAGGCGTTCTACACGGAGGTCCTCGGCTTCGAGGTGGAGACGGACTTCGCCAGCGGCGACTTCCGCTGGCTCGCCCTGCGCGCCCCGGGGGCGGACGCCGGCGCTGCCCTGGTGCTCGGGCGCGCCGAGGGTGCGGCGGTGGCCTACCAGAACGAGACCCGCCTGGCCGGGATGCCCTCCTTCGTCCTGACCCTGACCGGCGGCCGCGAGGAGTTCGAGCAGATCCGGGCCCGGGGAGCCGAGGTGATCTCCGAGCCGCAGCAGCAGGAGTACGGCGGCACGGACGCGCTGATCAATGACACGGTGGGCAACATCATCTGCCTGCACCAGGACTGACGGCCGTGGCGCTCCGCACCCTGCCGCCCGGGAAGGTGGCCGGGGCACCCGGCCGGTGGGCCGGCGTCGGGCGGGTGGTGTTCGCCCTCGCGGCGCTGCTGTCCTTCACCGGCAACGCGCTCTCGTTCCACATCGGCTCCTGGAAGGACTCGGACCTGCCGGCGGACGCGGGTTTCTCCGGCGGCTTCGTGGCCGGCTGGGAGCACATGCTCAACCAGCCGACGTACTTCACGTTCCTGGCCAACTTCCTGGTGGGGCTGACCTCGCTGCTGCTGGCCCTCCGCCCGCACCGGACCTCAGACCTGTTCCACGCGCTGCGGATCGCGGCGGTGGTGTGCATCGTCATCACCGGCGTGGTGTTCAACGTGCTGCTGCGGGGCGCGCCGCCGGGGACCCCGGTGGAGCATCTGAACGACACGATCCAGCACATCATCACGCCGATCCTGACGCCGCTGGTGTGGCTGGTGTTCGACCCCCGCGGCCAGGTCACGTGGAAGCGGATCGGCCTGGCGGCCATCATCCCGCTCGCCTGGCTGGCGTTCACGCTGGCGCGGGGGCCGGCGCTCGACTGGTATCCCTACAGCATCCTCGACGTGCCACGCATGGGCTATGACGGGGTGGCGGTCTACGTGGTGGCGATCCTGGCCTTCTTCTTCGTGCTGGCCGCGCTGATGTGGGCAGCGGACCGAATGCTGGCAGTGGTGTCCGGCAGGACCTCCGGCTGATGCATACTGGCGGAAGGGCTCCTGCCGACCTGACAGGACGATAGACCGGCGGCAGCGCCCACCGGAGGAAGGGGTGCCCATGCGGATCGCGGTCCTGGCACACATGCACCACGCGATTCGTTCCCCCTATCTGGGCGGCTTGGAAATGCACACGGACCTGTTGGTGGACCATCTGGTCCGTCGCGGTCACCAGGTGACTGTCTTCGCCAAGGAGGGCACGCGCACCGCAGGAACGGTGGTTCCACTGGTCCCGGATCATTTCGATCCCACGGTCCGCTGCCCTCAGGATGCCGTCCGGCTCCGGGAGGTCCTCTATGCGGCCATGTCCACGGCGGCCCTGCGGGTCCTCGCCGGCGACTTTGACGTGGTCCTGAACAACTCCCTGTCTCCTGTGCCGCTGCAACAACTCCGGGCCGTCCCCATGGTCACCGTGCTGCACACACCCGCCACCCTCACCGAGGTGCTGAAGGTGGTGGACGACCCGGCGTGGGTCCCGCCGCCCCATCACCGGTGGGTGTCCGTGTCTGCGGCCAACGCGCTTGCCTGGCAGCACCGGCTTCCGAGGATCGCTGTGGTGCACAACGGGCTGGACTTGGACCGGTGGAGCAGCACCACACGGCCCGTCCCGGGACGGGCCGTGTGGACCGGACGAATCATCGGGGAAAAGGGCCTGCACGTGGCCATCGACGCCGCTCGGAAGGTGGGGATGGACCTGCACTTCGCGGGACCGGTTTCCGACCATGACTACTTCCGTAGGACGGTGGAGCCGTTGCTGGGCGAGGACACCGTCTACCGCGGACACCTGGACCACCACCAGCTTCCGGATCTGCTCGCCTCCGGCGAGGTGTACCTCGCCACACCGCTGTGGGCCGAGCCCTTCGGTCTGGCCACGGTGGAGGCGATGTCCATGGGGACCCCGGTGGCAGCCCTGCTCAGCGGGGCCATGGGGGAGATCGTAGGACCATCGGCCGGGCATCTGGCAGAACACCACTCGGCGGACGCTCTGGCCGACTCCATTGAACAGGCGCGTCACAAGCCCCGGCCCGGAGTGATCGCCTGGTCTCGCCGGTTCAGTGCGGATCTGATGGTGGATTCCTACCTCGGATTGCTGCGCGACGTGGCCGAACGCGCTGGCACCCTGACCGGGGCCGGGGCCGGATGGACGCCCCTCGGTGATGTCCTGGCCGCGAAGAACCGCGACGGGATCGACGCACCGCGCCGAGGACCGGATGAGGACAGACATCCGGTCATCCGGACCGTGGAGACAGTCACGTGAGTCCCCCGCCGAAGCTCCTGTACTACGCACACGATCACGGCTCGGGACACCTGCACCACGCCGCCCGGGTTGCGGCTACCGGGGTCTTCGACCTGACCGTCGCCACGGCATCCGCGGCTGCGGGCAGGATTCTGCCACCGGGGACGGCGATCGCCCGATTGCCTTCCGACGTTGTCCCCGGCCATCGCCAGCCGCCCGCATCCCGGTTGCACTACACCCCTACCGGCCGCGTGATCCGGGATCGTTTTGCGGCCTTGCTCGAGGCGGTACAGCGCGTGGGACCAGAGGCCGTGGTGGTGGATGTCTCCGTGGAGGCCGCACTGTTCCTGCGTTTGGCCGGATACCCGGTGATCTACCGGCGCATGCACGGAGAACGTGCGGATCCGGCCCATGAACTCGCCTACACCGAGTCCGACCACCTCATCGCCTACTACGGACCGGACCTGGAGGAACCGGACTGGCGGGATCGGTTCGCCGCGAACACCACGTTCCTCGGAGTTCCGGACCGGTCAGGCCGGTTGGGCATCGCGGCCCGGCGGTCCGCGGGACCGACCGCGACGCCACAGGTCACCGTGGTGACCGGGACCGGTGGTGGCGGCGTGGACCTCGCCGACCTGGCCCGCGCGGCCTCCCGGGTGCCGTGGGCCCGGTGGAACGTCTATGGCGCCACCCGGGGATCCGGCCGGGTGCCGACCAACCTCGTCCTGCACGGGTGGGCTGAGGACGCCGTCGCACGAATGCGGGAAGCGGACGTGGTGGTGGTGTCAGCGGGTTTCTCCGCCGTGACCGATGCCATCGGCGCCGCGCGTCCACTCGTCCTGGTCGCAGAGCCAAGGCCTTTCAACGAACAGGACCGTTTCGCAGAGGCCGCGCAGGCGGCGGCGGGAATCCCCTGGTGCCGTTGGGCGGACCCGGACGCCGACTGGTCGGGCGCTGTCACGGCCGCACTCGACGAACCGTCCTCCGCCGATCGGTTGGCCGCCGCCATCCTGACCGATCCTGGTGAACATCGCCGGGCCTGGGAATCAGTGGTGGCAACCGCAGCGAGTCCCGGCACGGCTCCTCAGTAGGCTGAGCCCTCGTCCAGAGCGGCGGCGATCTCCGCAGCGGTCGGCTCCCGGCGGACCTCCAGCTGTGCACCGGCGGGATCCCACAGCACCAGCCCGAGGTCCCGGAACCGGCCCAACCATCCCCCCATGGGCCATGAACCGTGGACCTGCTTGAAGTGCCGGGCGTTGACCAGGATGTCCTGGAAGTGGTGCAAGGGCGGTCTGTAGACCCCGTGGGGCTGGTGGAAGGCCGTTGCCTCGCTGAACACCAGGTCCAACCCGGCATCCCGGGCGCGGAACGCGAAGTCCGTGTCCTCTGCGCCGTAGCCTCGGAACCCCTCGTCGAAGCCACCCAGTGCTGAGAAGTCAGACGCGGAGAGAGCCAGCACCAGGGTCCACACCATGGACCATTCCGCCGAGGGCCCCGCCCCGAGATGCTGCCGGGCGGCATGCTCCACGGAAACCGCACGAAGGCCGTCATCCCGGGACTCGGTCACCGGGACCATGTCCTGCCACCCGGGTGGCAGATAGCGAGGGGTCCCCATCACGAGGGATCCGGGATGCCTCCGAACCTCATGTGACAGTGCGCCCACCGTCCCCGAGGCGGGAATGCAGTCGACGTCGAGAAAGACCAGCACCTCGCCCTGGGCGAGGGCGGCAGCCCGGTTCCGCGCCGCCGCCAGTGGCAAACCGTCGGGATCGGACACGTGCCCGGTCACCACCTCGAGCGTGGATTCCGGGACGGCCCCTGCGGGTTGGTTCATGAAAACGACGACGACGTCGTTCGGTGCCGGGACAGAGATTTCCAATCCGGTCAGGACGCGCGCCAGGTGCTGGTCCCGGCCGCCGGTGATGATCAGGACCGACGTTGACGGCGGGATGTCCCCTTCGTCCCGGGACACCGTGGCGCCTCCGAGTGGAGTCACGCTTCCACCGCTGGGTGAGACCGGGCGGGTTGACCCGTGCGGTCGGTGATGTTTCGCGTCAACAGACCCCTCCCCAGACCGGACCAAGCTCGGCTCCACAGCATACGTGGCGGATGCTCGATCCGGGGTCCCCGCACCGATGACGGCGACTCCGGCGGATGAGATCTCACGGCTGAAAGGGGCGGACCTCCACCTTGTTCCCGCAGGCCTTCGACGCGCGGGCGGCCAGGTCCTCAGCCTGCTCCGGTCCGGAGGCGTCCACCACCCAGAATCCGCCCATGTGCTGCTGGGCCTGGGTGAACGGGCCGTCCGTGATGACCGGTTCGGCACCGCGGGTGCCGTCCACCACCACTGACTCATCCGGGGCGACAAGACCACCGGCATACACCCAGGCACCCTCGGCCCGGAGCGCCTCGTTGAACTCGCCGACGGCCTGGAACGCCGCCTGCATCTCCTCTTCGGACGCATAGGGCCCCGTCTCCCGGTGCTGGACACCGGGGGAGTGCCACACGGAAATCAGGTACTCAGGCATGCCGGCCTCCTGGGGTGAGCGGGGTTACACTCTACGGGGCTCTTTCCGCCATGGCACCCCGTGGCGGCCGGGCCCGGCCAGAGAAATGCCAGACCCCCGGGCATCCACCACGCGGAACCGATCGTTCCACGTCCATCGAGGAGCATTCCCCGTGCAGTCCACCGAAACACCCGTCGAGACCAGCGCCGCACCCCGGTGGAACCGGTTCGACACGAGCTGGACGATCGGCCTGTTCGGCACGGCCGTGGGCGCCGGCATCCTGTTCCTGCCGATCAACGCCGGACTGGGCGGACTGTGGCCGCTGCTCATCGCCACCGTGCTGATCTGGCCGATGACCTACTTCTCCCACCGGGCGCTGTCCCGCATGGTGTGTGCCTCGCCGAACCCCAACCAGGACATCACCGGCGTGGTCCGCGAGTACTTCGGCGAGACCGCCGGCCGCGTGGTCACCGTCCTGTACTTCCTGGCGATCTACCCGATCGTGCTGATCTATGGGGTGGGCATCACCAACACGGTGGAGAGCCTCATGGTGAACCAACTGGGCCTGGACCCCTGGCCGCGGTGGCTGCTGTCCGGGGTGCTGGTCCTGGCGATGTCGGCCGTCATGGTGGGCGGCAAGAAGGTCATGCTCGTGGTCACCCAGTGGCTGGTCTATCCGTTGATCGCGGTGCTGTTCGCGGTCACGCTCCTGCTGATCCCCCAGTGGTCCTTCGACGGCTTCGGTGCGCTGCCCGCTCCCGGCGACTTCGCGATGTCCCTCTGGTTGATGATCCCGGTGCTGGTCTTCGCGTTCAACCACTCCCCGGCGATCTCCCAGTTCTCCGTGTCCCTGCGCGAACGCTACGGTGCCGGATCCGTCCAGAAGGCGTCCTCCATCCTCCGGATCACCGCTGTCCTGCTGGTGGTCTTCACCATGGGCTTCGTCTGGTCCTGCGTGCTGGCCCTCGGCCCCGAGGGGCTGCAGGAGGCCAAGGAGGCCAACCTGCCGGTGCTCTCCCACCTGGCCAACGTGATGGGCCTGCCCCTCATCGCCTGGCTCGGCCCCGCCGTGGCCATCACGGCGATCGCCTCGTCCTTCTTCGGCCACTGGCTCGGTGCCGCCGAGGGGGCCACGGCGATCGTCCGCACCATGGTGGATCCGCGGCAGAAGCGCCTGAGTGACCGCGGCATCACGATCGGCGTGAGCGTCTTCCTGATCGTCACCACGTGGCTGGCCGGCGTGCTCAATCCCAGCATCCTGGCACTGATCGAGTCGTTGGCCGGCCCCGTCATCGCCGCCGTGCTCTACCTCATGCCGATGTACGCCATCCACCGGGTGCCCGCGCTGGCCCGGTTCCGCGGGAAGGCCTCGAATGTCTTCGTGGTCATCGCCGGCGTGGTGGCCGTGGGCGGCATCCTCATCAGCTTGTTCCGCTAGTCTCCCGGTTGCGGCTTCCGGCCGCCCGGCTTCCCGGAGCACGACGCGCGGGCCGGACCTGCGCTGGCAGGTGCCGGCCCGCGCGTCCTGCCCGGGTTCGAGAGGGTTCCCCCCAGAGGGGGTGGTCAAGTCCTCAGAGCTGGGAGAACGCCGCCACGATGGGCTCCTCGCCGTCCACGAAGTCGATCTGCTGGCCGATGGAGACCTGGGTGGCCAGGGCGACCCGGATCGCCTGGGCCACGTTGCCGCGCGAGGTGTCCCGATTGGCGCCGTCCGCGGTGCCTCCGCCGACGGCGATCATGCCGGAGGGCTCGTCCAGGGTGAGCTTTCCCGGGCCGAGGATGGTCCAGTCGAGCCCGGAGTTGCGCAGGTACTCGTCCGCGGCGGCCTTGGACTCCGCGTAGGGGAAGAACGGGTTGTCCTCGGCGATGCCGTGCTGGGTGGTGGCGCCCATGTAGGACACCATGACGTAGCGCTTCACGCCGGCCTGGAGGGCGGCGTCCATGGAGCGGATCGCGGCGTCCCGGTCCACGGCATAGGTGCGCTCCGGATTGCCGCCACCTGCGCCGGCGGCCCAGACGACGGCGTCCTGGCCCTCGAAGGCGCGGGCGAGCTCGTCCTGGGAGGCGGTCTCGATGTCCAGCACCAGGGCCTTCGCGCCGGCGGCCTCGATCTCCGCCGTCTGCTCCGGTGAGCGGATGACCGAGGTGACCGTGTGCCCCTCCTGCGCCAGCAGGGGTGCGGCTCGCAGGGCCACCTTGCCGTGTCCGCCGATGATCAGGTAGTTCGCCATGGATCTGGTCCTTCCGTTCGGTTCAGTGCTTCCGTGGCCACTGTTGCACTGCACCCGGAGGGCGCGCCAGCGCGTTCGGCTGGCGGCGCAATCGCTCCGCCGGTGAACCCGGGTCTCTCCTTGGCTCCGTGGCTCAGGTGGCTGACGTGTCGGTGACGCCCTCGTAGAGTCCGATCTCGTTGCCGTCGAGGTCCCGGAACACGGCCCACCAGCTGGTCTCCGTGATCGGGGACCTCGGGGCGATCACGGTGCCGCCCAGAGCCGTGACGGTGGCCAGGGTCTCGTCGATCGAGTCGACCTCCACGGTGGAGCGGGGCTGGGTGAAGCCCTCGCTGCGCGGTGCCAGGCCGCCGCCGCTGATGTCGTTGGGGGCCCGCCACATGGGGTAGTCCTCGAAACCGGGGTAGGTCTCGATCTTCCAGCCGAACACCGAGCCGTAGAACTCGGTGGCGCGCTGATGGTCGGTGACCGGGATGTCGACGTGGGTGATGTCTCCGTGTGCCATGGACCTATGGTCCGGCAGGAGGCGGGTCCGTGGGAATCCCTCCCGGCCGGGCTCTCGTGCGAGACCGCCATTCCTCAGCCAGGATCCCCATCACGTGGGCATCCACCCAGGTACCGTCGAAGAGCAGCGCCTCGCGCAGGGTTCCCTCCAGACTGAAGCCGGACTTCTCGTAGACATGGCGGGCCCGCGGATTGAACGCGTAGACCTCCAGCGACACCCGGTGCAGCCCCTGGTCCTCGAAGGCATGCCGCAGGGTCAGCTCCACCGCCTCGCTGCCGAGGCCACGGTCCCGGCCGCCGGAGATCCAGATCCGGAATCCGCAGGAGAGGTTGTCCTCATCGAGGTCGTTGAGCACGGACTCCCCGACGATCCGGCCGGTGTCCGCCTCCTCGATGACCCACACGATCCGGTCCTCCGCCTTAGACCAGCGCGCGTAGATCTCGGCGAGCTCGTCCACCGACCAGGGCACCTGCCCTCCGGAGTCCGCCGGAGCTCCGCCACCTTCTGACCCCGGGTGCGCCGGCACGGTGGAGGAGTGCACCGTCCCGGTCAGCCGGGACACCTCGGCATCCGCCAGCAGCGGGTGGAGCACCGCGGCATGCTCCCGCCCGGCCGGAACCAGCCGCACCAGTTGGCCGGCCTGTGCCTGTTTGCGGGAGAAGTCGGGTATCGGAATCACGGCACCATCATGCCAGCGCTGACCGGGTTCAAGGCATGATGGTGGCTGGCAGACTGCGGTCCGCTGCCGCGCGGGCCGTCAGGGGAGCAGCGCGGTCCCGGTCCCCAACTTCTCGGCCGCGGCCCGGTTCGCCGCGGTCCGCGGCAGCACCACCGGGTGGCCCAGCAACGGATCCTTCACGACGTCGGCATCCAGCCCGTAGATGCCCTCCAGGTTCACCGGGGTCAGGACCTCCTCCGGTGTCCCCTCGGCCACGACCTGACCGCGGGCCATGGCGATGATGTGGTCCGCCGACCGGGCGGCGAGGTTCAACTCGTGCAGCACGGCGACGACGGTGGCACGGGGCCGCTCGCCCGCACCGCCTGCACCGGCTGCACCGGCCGACCTGGGGTCCGGCAGGTCCCGCACCAGGTCCAACAGCTCCACCTGGTGGGACAGATCCAGGTAGGAGGTGGGTTCGTCGAGGAGCACCACGGGGGTCTGCTGGGCCAGCACCAGGGCCAGCCAGGCCCGCTGGCGCTGACCGCCGGAGAGCTCGGCCACGTCCCGGCCGGCCAGCTCCACCAGGTCGGCCAGCTCGAGGGCCCGGGCGATCGCTACGGTGTCCTGGGGCGTCCGGGCCCCGAACCAGCCGCGGTGCGGGTGGCGCCCGCGGTCCACGAGTTGCTCCACCGTCATACCCTCCGGCACCACGGGGGACTGGGGCAGCAATGCCACGGTGCGGGCATAGCTGCGGGGGTTCCACCCCTCCACGTCCCGGCCGAGGACCTCGAGGGATCCGCTCACCAGGGGCAGCTGCCGGGTCAACCCCTTCAGGAGGGTCGACTTGCCGCAGCCGTTGGCGCCGATGATGGCCGTGGTCTGGCCAGCCGGCACGTCCAGGTCCACGGGCCTCTCCGGCCCCACGACGGTGTGCGGGCCATAGGCCAGGGTCGCGCCGCGCAAGCGGATCGCCGGTTCTACTGTCATCTCATGCCTTCCGTCCGCTTCGAATCAACAGCCACAGCATCAGCGGTGCCCCGGCCGCACCGGTGAGCACGCCGGTCGGCAAGCGGACCCCGCCGAAGGCCTCGGCGGCCGCGAAGTCCGCGACCACCACGATCACCGAGCCGCACAGGGCCGCCACCGGCAGCGAGGGCCGTCCGCCGGTGAGCCCCCGGGCCAGGGGGGTGGAGAGCAGGGCGACGAACGCGAGTGGGCCGGTGGCCGCCGTCGCCGCCGCCGCCAGCAGGGCGCCGATCACGAGGGACCAGAGGCCCGTCCGGCCGGGCCGCGAGCCCACGCCGTGGGCCAGCTCGCCGCCCAGGTCGGCCGGGGCCAACCGGGCGTGCAGGTGGCCGGCGAGGGGCACCAGCACGATCATGATGACGGCCAGCCGGGTGATCCGCTCCCACGTCACGGCGTTGAGGGATCCAGCGGTCCACACGGCGGCGGCCTGCAGGTCGTGCTGGGACAGGGCCAGCATCGCCCCGGACAGGATGGCCTGGCACAGGGACGCCACGGCGATCCCGGCCACGATGAAGGTGGTCCCGCCCAAGGCGCCGGCCAACCCGCCGGAGCCGGCGCCGGCGGAGGACCGCCCGGCCATCGAGAACCCGAGGACGATGGCGATCGCCACCAGACCGCCGATCAGGGCGGCGGCGGCCATGCCGGTCCCGCGCACCCCGCCGAAGGCGAGCACGGTCACGGCGGCGACGGCGGCGCCCTGGGTCACGCCGATGATGTCCGGGCTGGCCAGGGGGTTGCGCAGCGTGCGCCGGAAGAGCGCGCCGGCGGCGCCGAACGCCGCCCCGGCCAGGGCTCCGGCCACGGCCCGGGGCAGCTTCTCCTGCATCACGATGAACGAGGCGCCGGGGATGGTCTCCCCGCCGAGGATGGCGAAGAAGTCGGGAATGGTGACGGTGTAGTGGCCCAGCAGCACCCGTACCCCCATGGCCAGCGCCAAGGCCGCTGCGAGGCAGAGCGTGGCGGTGAGCAGCCGGCGTCGTGCCCGGGAATGCAGGGACTGCACGGCGGCCACCGCAGCCGGGGAGGGCCCGGTGGCTGCTTCAGGGGCAGCGGCCGTGGCCTCGAGGGATGGGGCGCTCACAGGGAGACCGCCTTCCGGCGTAGCAACAGCAGCAACACGGGCACGCCGATGACCACCGTGGTCACGCCCACGTGGATCTCCTGGGGCGCCACCACCAGCCGCCCGGCGAGGTCGGCGAGGACGAGCAGGACGGCTCCCCACAGGGCGCATCCCAGCACGAGCACGCGCGTGGAGGCCGGTCGGAACCGGCGCAGGGCATGGGGGACCAGCAGGCCCACGAATACCACGGGTCCGGCCAGGGCGGTCGCGGCGGCGGTCAGCAGCACGGTGGCACCGAGCAAGACCATGCGCAGGCGTTCGGGGCGGGAGCCGAGCCCGTGGGCCAGCTCGTCACCGAGGGCCAGCGCATCCAGCCCGGGGGCGGCCACGAAGACCATCAGGATGCCCAGGGCGATCACGGGCGCTAGCCAGGCGGCGTCTTCCAGTGAGGACCTGGCCACGGAGCCGACGGTCCAGAACCGGAAGCGCTCCAGCACCGCGGGGGAGAGGATCAACAGGGCGCTGGTGACGGCGGTGCAGCCTGCCGTGACGGCGGCCCCGGCCAGCACGAGGGACAGGGGCCCGGGGGCGCCACCCGTGCCGCCCCCCAGCCGGGAGGCGGCCGAGGCCACGGTGTAGACCACCGCGGCGGCCACGAGCGTCCCGAGGATCGCCAGCACCATCACCCCCGCCAGGCCGGCCGAGATGCCGATGCCCAGGCCCAGCGCCACCGCCAGGGAGGCCCCGGCGGTCAGACCCAGCAAGCCCGCATCACCCAGCGGGTTGCGGGTGGCCCCCTGCAGGGCCACCCCGGACACTGCAAGGGCCGCTCCCACGAGGACCGCGGTGATGGTGCGCGGGATGCGGGACAGGGCCGCCGCGGCGTCGATGTCCGCCGCCGCAGCGTCACCCCGGCCGGTGAGGAACGCGCCGAGGGCCTCCAGGGTGGTGCCCGGGTCCACGTGGCGCGCACCGAAGGCCAGCGCCGCCAGGCAGGCGAACACCAGCACCAGCGCCGGGAGGGCAAGGAACGGCAGGGTGCGGATACGCGCAGCGGCGACCGGCCGGCGTCGTGCTGGGGGCGCGGACCTTTGCTCCGGCGGGCCAGGGGTACTGGTGCCGGGCGGCGGGTGCTCCGTGGAGGGGCGCTGGAGGGAGAGTCTCATGCGCTTTCTGTCATCGGACGGTGTTCACTGGGCTTCTTCTCGCCAGACTATTCCGCGCTGTCGGCCTGCTCGGCCGCGGCGGCGATGTCCGGCACCACGTTCTCCAGGGCCCACGGGATGGACAGCGGAGAGGCGGCCGAGGTGGACAGGACCTCCTGCTCGTCGGTCTGCACCACGAGGGTCTCGTCCTGCACGGCCGGGATCTTGGACAGCAGCGGGTCGGCGGCGATGGCCTCGGTCACCGACTCGTCGGTGGCCGAGGTGACGAGGATGTCCGAGTCGAGTTCGTCCGCCCGCTCCGGGGACCAGGTCAGGTAGAAGGCGTCCTGGGCCTCCTCGTTGTCCGCGAGCACGGGGGCCAGCTCCATGCCGAGGGAGCTCAGGAACTTCGGCCGGTTGTCCGCGGCCGTGAACAGGTAGATCTGGTCGGCGGCGGCCGGGTCCACGGTGCCGGTCAGGAAGGTGGTGCCCTCCAGGGCGGGGAACTCCTCTGCGGCCTGGGCCACCTGCCCCTCCACGTCCGAGATGACCTCCTCGGCCTTCTCCTCCTTGCCGAGAGCCTCACCGATCAGGCGGGTGGAGTCCTGCCAGGCCGTGGTGAACGCCGCGGTGTCCTCCGGGTAGGCCACCACGGGTGCGATCTCGGAGAGCTTGTCATACTCCTCCTGCGTGATGCCGGAGTAGGCGGCGAGGATGACGTCCGGTTCGGTGGCGGCCAGGGCCTCGAAGTTGATGCCGTCAGCCTCGGAGTACTGCTCCGGGGCCTCGCCGCCGGCCTCCTCCAGGGCCGCATCGAACCAGTCGGTGGACTGGTTCTCGTTGCCGCCGTATTCGGTGGCCGCCACGCCCACGGGCACCACGCCCAGGGCCAGTGCGACATCCTGGTTCACCCAGGACACGGTGGCCACGCGTTCGGGCTGCGCCGGGATCTCGGTCTCGCCGTAGACGTGCTCCACCGTCCGGGGGAAGGTGGCGTCCGAGGCCGCGGACGCATCGGTGGAGCCGGAGGCCTCGGTGTCCGAACCGCCGGCCGGGCCGGTGGAACAGCCGGCGAGCAGGGCGGCACTCAGTGCCAGGGAACCCACGGACAGGGCCCGACGACGGGTGGTCCGGTGGGGGGCCCGGCGGAGGGTCGGAGCACTGGCGGTGGGGGAGAGAGGGGCTGAGGACACGAGGCGGCCTTTCGAGTCATTGGCAAACGAGGGTGTTGCCTAATTGCTGTAGGTTAGCCTAGCCTAACAACATGTGCAGCCGCCGTGCGGGGTGGCAGCACACTGCAGTTGGGTCAACGGTGGACGTGCCCAGCGACCGCACCGGATGTGCGAGCCCTCCCAGGTTTCCGGTGCAGTCGCTGGGCACGCGTCGTTGCGGTGGCGGAGGATCAGCCGGCGTCCGGCTGGACGAAGTCCGGCAGCCGCGGCACGGGCATCACGACCACGTCCCAGACCATCCAGTCCACTGACCGGCAGGCCTTCTCTGCCTCCTCGATCTGGTCCAGGCCGACGTGATCGGATCGGGGGACCACGAAGACCTCGATGTGCAATCGCCGGCCGAGATCCCGCACGCGGCAGCCGGCCTGATCCACCCACGGCAAGGCCTGCATGGCGTGGATGGCGCCGGCGATGGCCGGATGCGGAGCCTTGTTGTCTGGCGTGGTGGCCCGCCTGTCGATCAGGTCCAGGACGGCGGCCCGCAGGTGCTGGACGCCATCCTTGAGGATGTCCACCGAGATGACGAAGGCGGCTGCGTAGTCCATCCACCACAGTCCGAGGCCGATGCCTGCCACGCCCACGACGGACGCGGCGTTGGTGAGCCAGTCGGCCTTATTCATGTTCGCGTCGGCGAAGAGCACCTTGTCGTTGAGGATCGGTGCGACCTTCAACTTGGCGCGCGCCAGGAAAATCGGTGGAAGTGCAATGACCGCCATCACGCCCATCATGATCCAACCGAGCCAGACGGTGTTGCCGAACAGCTGCACCGTGCCGACCGTGGGGTGCTCGGCGGTCACCAGCCTGCTGACAGCCTCGTAGGCCAGGAACCCACCGACGAGGGTCAACGCCACGGATGAGACCAGGTGGCCGATGCCGGCGGCGCGGTGGACCCCGTAGGGACGCCGGGCGTTCTGGCGGAACCGGCGGATGGCGAGCAGGGAGACCAGGAAGGAGATCTGCGGGATCGTGGAGAGCATGTCCTCGATCCAGGCCGTCTTCATGGCCTGGGAACTGCCCAGCACGAAGGCGACCAGGGTGATCGTGCAAGCCGTGATCCCCAGACTGAGCCACTCCAGGCGCACCGCCTTGCGCAGTGCCTCCTGCTGCTCACGAGGCAGGTCCCAGCCGATCTTATGGGGATGGTCCATCGACTTGCTCATCACGGCATCACCCTAAGCCGCCATCAGCGCCGCCCGCCATGCGCCGAGCACACGGACAACCCATGGGCCGATCCATGGTTGGGCCCTTGGGGCGTCCGGCCGGAGGCCGGCTGTCGTCCCATCGGAGCGGCTCGCCAATCAAGAATCCCGCCGGGAGCGGCTACCGTGGAGCGGGTGAGCACACGCCAGCCAGCCTCAGAGAACCCATGGTCCGATCGGTCTGCGGACAACGCGACGGAGTCGGGCGGGGTGCCAGCGGACCATGGGACGAAGGTGGCCTCGATGTTCGATGGCATCGCTGGCCGGTATGACCTGATGAACCTCGTGATGACGTGGGGGCAGGAGCCGCGGTTCGTGCGCCGGACGGTGGAGAAGGCCGAGCTGCCGGACCGCCCGGTGGTCCTGGACCTGGCCACCGGCACCGGGGACATCGCCTTGGAGGTCTTGCGCTCACGCTATGGCGCCCAGGTCACCGGCGCGGACTTCGCGCCCGAGATGATGGAGGTGGGCAGGAACCGGCCGGGTGGCGGGCAGGTCGACTGGGTCGAGGCCGATGCCATGGACCTGCCGTTCGAGGACAACACGTTCGATGCCGTCACCCACGGCTACCTGCTGCGCAACGTGGCTGACATCCCCACCACGCTGGCCGAACAGTTCCGCGTGCTCAAGCCCGGCGGCCGCATGGTCGCCCTGGAGACCTCCCCCGCGCCGGACAACATCATCAAGCCGTTCTCCACGGCGTACATCAAGTACGTGGTGCCGCAGATCTCCCGGCTGATCACCCGCACCCCGGACGCCTACGAGTACCTCTCCGCCACCAGCCGGGGCTTCAAGACGCCTGCCCAGATCCAGGCACTGCTGGGGGACGCCGGCTTCGAGGGGGTGGGGCACGAGACCCACCTGTTCGGCACGCTCGCGATCCATTGGGCCACCAAGCCCCTCTGAGCACCTCCGCTCGGCACGCCAGCCGTTCACCTTCCGCAGGGGCGGTCCTAGGCTGGGAGTACGCCGGTGCTCCGGCATCGGCAGTCCCTTGGAGGAATGCCATGCGAGACGAAGAGATCCACGAGAACCAGAAGATCCACGTGCTGGAGAAGGACAAGACCGGGTTGTCCCCCGGATACCGCCTGCTGTGGCGGATCCGCTATGCGGCCAATGACGTCTACGGCCCTGCGAGCCGGCAGGCGGGCCTGAACCCACGGGAGGCGCTGCGGGTGGAGCGGGCCCAGCGGGTGGCCGCCGCCTACCGGGCCCAGGGTGAGGAGCCGCCGCCGGCCATCCGCAGAGCCGCTGGCGAGGAGGGGGTGACGGAGTCCTGGGACGACGCCGGCCACGGCCACCATGGTCAGCCGCCGAAACCCTTCCAGGAGGGTTATCGGTATTTCATGCTGAAGGACGGCGAGGAGCCTCCCGTCATGCGGCCGAACGAGACCGGGGACAAGACCTGATCCAGATTTCAGTTAGTGGGCTAACTAAAATAGACTGGCTTCGGCCACCGTAGCCGTGGTGGATTCCGAACCAGGGGGAACCTGATGACCGAGCAGAGCCCACAGCACCAGCCGAACAGGCCCACACGCCAGAAGGCCTACTCGGTGGTGAGGGACAAGACCGGCCTGGGTGCCTGGTTCCGGTTCCAGTGGAGGTTCATCTACATCGCCTCCTGCACGTTCGGCCCGGCCAGCCGCCAGGGCACGCTGGACCCCCGCAAGCAGCTCCAGAAGGAGCGCGCGGTGAAACTCCTGGAGGGTTACCGGAACACCGGTCAGCAGCCGCCCGCCGAGTTGCTGGCGTTCACCGGCCTCTGATCCGCCGCCGGCCGTACCGGGAATCCCGGCCGCGCATGATCACGGGTGGACGCGCTGCATCAGGGTCGTCATGAGCCGGTGCAGGTCCTTCAAATCGGCCTCGTCCATCTGCAGCCGCTGCATCATCTCCACCGGCACCTGCTCGGCCTGCTGGCGCAACGCACGGCCCTCCTCGGTGAGTGACAGGGCGAGGCCGCGGCCGTCGTCGGGATTCTTGGCCCGCTGAACGTAGCCCAACGCCTCCAGGCGTTTGGTCAGCGGGGACAGGGTGGCAGGCTCCATATGCAGCAACCCCGCCAGTTCTTTGAGGGACAGGGGTGCGTGCTGCCAGAGTGCAAGCATCACCAGATACTGAGGGTGAGTCAGCTTCAGCGGTTCGAGCACGGGCCGGTAGGCGGCGATCACGCCTCGGGACGCCACGGACAGCGCAAAACAGATCTGGCTTTCCAGGGCCAGGGGATCCGTGATGGGAAGCGGTTCGTCCATACCTCTAGGATGCCTGATGTGTCCGGATGCGGGCTCCCGGTGCCCGTGTGAGTGCGGATCCGGCCGGTGAGAGGAGTCCCCTGGTGACAGGACCGCATGGTTCCCGACGGCGGCGCCTCCGCCGGGCGGTCCTGGTCACCTGCGTGGTGCTGGCGGTCCTCCTGGCGGTCTTGCCCCATCCGGCGATCACCCGGCCGTGGGTCATGCCGGCCCTGCAGTCGCTTGTGCCGGTTCTCTGCGCGGTGGCCGGGGTGATCGCGCTCCTGGTACTGGTGTTCCGTCAGTGGTGGGCGGCCGGCGTGCTGGCCGCCGGTGCAGTGCTGGGGCTGTTGCCGACGTTGGTGCCTCTCGGTGCGCTCGGGGTCGGCTTCGGGGCCGGCGTCGAGCGTGGTGCGGAGGCCGGCGTCGAGGCAGGCGAGTTGACCGTGCTGAGCCTCAACGCCGAATACGGCGGCGTGGACCCCGCCGCACTGGCCGCGGCGCTCGGGGACGGCGGAATCGACGTACTGGTCCTCGTGGAGGCCGACGAGGACCTGGTCACGGCCCTGCAGGAGCAAGGGGCGCTGGACGGTCTGCCGTACCGTACCGAGACCATCCCGGACGAACCCCAGGGAGGAACCGCGGGCGGTGCGGTGATCCTCTCCGCTCATCCGCTGCGGTCCGAGGGAGTCCTGCCGCGCTTCGCCACCCACCGTCACTTCGAACAGCCCGTGGCGGTGGTCGAGCATCCGGAGCTGGGTGCCGTGCGGGTGGTGGGCATCCATCCCGTGCCGCCGATCGGAGACGACTTCGTCCCCTCATGGGACGCCACGCTCCGCGGGCTGGATGGCTGGCAGGCCGCGCACGCAGACCCACCCCTGATCCTGGCAGGGGATTTCAACGCAAGCCATGCCCACCCCCAGTTCCGGGCCCTGGCTGACGGGTTCACGCCCGCCGCGGCAGCTGCCGGTCCGTTCCCAGGGCCCACCTGGCCGGTGGGGTCGTGGTTGCCGCCCTTCACGGCCATCGACCATGTCCTGCTGAAGGGGCTGGTGCCGTTGGACTACGAACGGCTGGACTTTCCCGGAACGGACCATCGGGGCATCCTCACCACGGTGGTAGGAGAACGTGTCACGGGGGGAGGGTGACGGGGGAAGCCTAGTCTTCAGACGGCGTGTTTGCGCGGAACAGTTCGGACATGGCCTCCGCCACGTCCTCGGCCGTGTCCTGGCCGAGGACGTCGATGAAGGCCTCCCGGGTGAGTCGGGCAGCCAACCGGGTCAGTTCGTCAGCCAGCCTGCGCCCCTCGGGGGTGAACTCGAGGAACGTCACGCGGCGGTCGTCGGCGCAGGCGGCGCGGGAGACGAGCCCACGCTGGGTCAGCTTGTCCGCCAACTTGGTGAAACCACCGGTTGAGAAGGATGCCGCCCTGGCCAGCTTGGCCATCGGGGCGCGGAGCTCTGGCTGGCGATGCAGGTTCAGCAGGACCTGGACCTCGGCCTCTGACAACGAGAACCGTTCGTTGATCGCCCCGTGGATCCGGCGGTTGGTGACCTCGAAGCCGTTGATGACGCGTCCCCAGAGCTCGACGGCGTGGTCGTCCCGGGTCTCCCCGGTGTCCGCGCTGGCCATATGCACCCGTCCTCACGATTAGTTTCCAGCATGCTATCTTTCGAGGAAGTAACACGCAAGGTCCTCGTATAGGGTTGATGTGGTCAAAAGAGGAGCGCACGTCATGGGCGAGGTCGAAGCGGCGAAGACGGTGCCCCGTCCCGTGCCGCGGATCACCGGCTTCCTGGCCACCGTCATCGTGTTCTCGGCGGTCAACGCGCCCACCATGCTCTACGCGGCGTGGCGCACGGAGATGGGGTTCTCCGCCACCGTCCAGACCCTGGTCTTCGCCGTCTACGTGGCCGGGCTGATCCCCGGACTGCTGGTCACGGGGCGCCTGCTGAGCCGCTACTCCGCCCGCTCGCTCCTGCTGGTGGCCACCGTGGTCTCCGTGGCCGGCGCACTGGCGCTGTCCGTGGCAGCCGACCCCGGTCTCCTCCTGGCTGCCCGCGCGGTCCAGGGCCTGGCTCTCGGAGCGGTGATGTCCGCCTCGAGCGCCGCCCTCTACAGCGCCGTCCCGTCCCGGCCGAGGTCCTTCACCGCACTGCTGGTCACCCTCACAGCCATCGTGGGGGCCTGCCTCGGGCCCATCGGCGCCGGCCTGCTCGCAGATGCCTCCGGCGGGACCACGGTGCCCATGCTGGCGGCGGCCGGAGCGGTGGCGGTCGCTGCCGTCCTCCTGCTCGCCCACGGCCGGTCCGCGCTCCCCGCGCTCCCCTCAACCGTCGGCCCGACGCCGGCCCCGCCCGTCCCGCAGCCCGCCGCTGCCCCGCAGCCCGTCTCCGAAGCGGTCACGGCCCCGTCTCCCGCACCGCGCAGTCACCTCATGATCAGCCTGACCGCAGGCACCAGCTGGGCCATGGCCGGCCTCTACCAGTCGGTCGGGCCGAGCATCATCGGCACCGCACTGGGCATCGACAGCCTGACCCTCCTGGGGCTGATCGTGGCCACCATGCTTGCCGTGGCCGGCCTGGTCCAGGTGCTATCCCACCGCATGCCGATCCTCCTCGGGCGCCGGCTCGGCCTCTCGTTCCTGATGGTCGGCATCGGCGGCTTCGCCGCCATGCTGGCGACCGGGCAGGTGTGGCTGGCGGTCATCGCAGCGGTCGGGGCCGGCATCGGGCACGGGTTCACGTACCTGAGCGCGACGCAGGAGATGGGCGAGCTCAACCGGCGCGAACCGGTGCGGGCCGCGGCCAACATGAGCCGGTACTTCACCGTGGCCTACCTCTGCATGGCCGTGTTCACCGTGGCCCTCGGCATGGTGGGTGACCTGTGGGCCATGGTGCCCGCCGCGATGGCCCTGCTGGGGCTGCTGGCCGCCGGCTGCGTGGCGATGCTGTTCTCCGGGGGTCATCCCACAGGTGGACCCGCCGCGGCCTAGGTTCGGAGCCTGGTCCGATGCCGGCAGGGGGTGCCCGGCGGGACAGTGGAGACATGATGAATCGACCCGCACCCCTGCTCACCGCCCGTGGCCTGAGGAAGTCCTACGGCACCACCCATGCCCTCGATGGCGTGGACCTGACCGTGCACGCCGGGGAGTCCGTGGCCATCATGGGCCCCTCCGGCTCCGGCAAGACCACCCTGATGCACGTGCTCTCGGGAATCCTGTTGCCCGACGCCGGCTCGGTGCTGTTCACCGCGTCCGGCGCCGAGCCGACCGAGATCACCACCCTGAACGAGGAGGCCCGCGCCCGCCTACGCCGCGAGCGGCTCGGGTTCGTGTTCCAGGACGGGCTGCTGCTGCCCGAGCTGACCGCCCAGGAGAACGTGGCCCTGCCGCTGCTGCTCTCCGGGGTGCCCCGCCCCGCTGCCGAGGCCCACGCGGCCCAGTGGCTGGCAGCCCTCGGCCTGGACGGCATGCAGACCCGCCGTCTCGGCGAACTCTCCGGCGGCCAAGCCCAGCGGGTGGCCATCGCCCGCGCCCAGGTGGCTGATCCCCAGGTCGTCTTCGCCGATGAGCCCACCGGTGCCCTCGACTCCGCCACCTCGGCCTCCGTCCTCGACGCCCTGCTCGACTCCACCGTCGGCCGCGGCCGCACCCTCGTCGTGGTCACGCACGACCAGGCCACCGCCGACCGCTGCTCCCGCCTCGTGCGCGTGCAGGACGGACAGATCATGGCCGACTCGGCGGCGGCTGCCACCGGAGGTGCGCGATGAGGAACGAGACCATCCATCCCGGCGCGACGCCGGCCGGTCACCTCACCGCAGTCCCCGGCCGGCCACCGTCGTCCTCGGGCCGCGGGGCGTCCCGTGGAACCGCCACCCTGCTCAAGCTGTTCCTGGGCAAGCTGTTCTCCGATCGTCAGGTCTGGGGGCTGCCGGTCACCGCGTTCGCGATCGTCGGCACGCTGGCCCTGCTCGTGGCCGGCGGTGCCGCCTCGTTCTGGACCATCGAGGGGGACCTGGCCGGCTTCTACCTGATGCTCTCCGTCTTCGCGCTGATGCTGCTCGTGTTCCCGATGGCCGGCCTGGCCGGGTCCGCGGCCAAACTCCTCGCCCGGCGCCGGGACGAACGCCTGTCCTCCTTGCGCCTGTTGGGTGCCGGGACGGGAACGGTGCGCACCCTGGCCGTCGTCGAGTCCGTGGTGCTGGCCGCGGCCGGGCTGCTGCTCGGTGTGGTCGGCTACCTCGTGTTCATGCCGCTCGTCGGGCTGATCCCGTTCGCAGGGCGGCCGATCGGGCTGGAGGGGATGTGGCTCGGCACCGGCTGGCTCTTCGCCGTGGTCGGCGCCCTGCTGGTGATGGCCGCCGCGAGCTCGATGGCCGGGCTGCGGCGGATCGAGATCACCCCCCTCGGCGTGCGCACCCGCCAGGAGGCATCCAAGGTCCACTGGGTCCGCGTGGTGCTGGCCGTGGCGGGCCTGGCGCTGGCGCAGGTGGTGCTCAACGCCTTCGGGGCGGCGAACATGATGGTGCTGCTGATCATCATGCTGGTCGGCTTCAGCCTGCCGATGATCGCCCTGCATTTCATCGGTCCCTGGCTGGTGGGCGTGGTGACGCGCCGGACGTGGCGCCGCGCAGACACCGCCGAGAAGCTCGTGGCCGCCCGCAACGTGCTCGAATCCCCGCAACAGGCCTGGCGGCAGATCGGCGGGCTGGCCGTGACCGTGTACATCGGCGTGGTCGGGGGAGCAGGCATGGGGCTGGCCAACTCCGTCTCAGCCGACGGGATGCGGACCGAGGACCTGATGTTGGTGGCCGACCTGCGCACCGGAGTGCTGTTGACCATGCTCATCGCCTTCGTGCTGACCGCCTGCTCCGTGGGCATCACCCAGGCCGCGCAGGTGCTCGATCGCGCGGACATGTACCGGGGCCTGGGACGGCTCGGCATGACGGAGTCGAGCATGGAGGCCATCCGCCGGCGTTCGGTGATGGGGCCGCTGTGGATCGTGCTGGTGTTCACCCTGGTGGCCGCCGTGGTGACGACCCTGCCGGTGATCGGCGCCGCCGTGATCTTCAGCCCCCTGTCCATAGGCCTCGTGGCGGCGGTGCTGGTGCTCGGCGTGGTGCTCGTCCGGCTGGGCGTCACCGCCTCCCGGCCCACGTTGCGCGGAGTGCTGGCGGAGGGCTGATCAGCCGGCGTTGTGTCTGGAGGGATTCACTCCGGGGAGCGGGTTTTCGGTGAATCCCTCCAGACTCAACGTGGCGGTGCCGGTCTCAGTTGACGGTGCTCTCGCCCAGGTCCAGGTTGGCGGTGTGCTCGGCGCCGTCGGCGTCCGTCCAGACCAGGCTCACGGAGTCGCCCGGGTCCAGCGCGCTGACCTGATCGGAGAGCTCGGAGGAATCGGCCACCGCCGTGCCGTCCAGGACCGTCACGGTGTCACCGGCCACCAGGCCCGCCGACTCGGCCGCGGATCCCGGGGCGACCTCCACCACGAGCGCGCCGGAGGTTGCGGAGTCGGTTCCGCCCTCCCGCGATCCCCGCGAGCGCGGATCCGCGTACTCCTGCTGTGCCGCGGCGGCGGCATCCGTGATCGTGACGCCCAGGGCACCGGAGGAGCCGACCTGCACGGTGTCCGACTCGGTGCCGGCCAGGATCTGGTCTGCGATGCCCAGGGCTTCGGTGATTCCGACGGCGTAGCCGTTGACCTGCTCGGATGTCTGGCCGGTGGAGGCCGCGGTGCTCATGCCGACCACCTGGCCGTCACCATCCACGAGGGGGCCGCCCGAGTATCCGGGCACCACGTCCGCGTCTGTCTCGATCAGGCCGGTCAGGTCCTCGGTGTCCCCGAGGCTTGCAGCGGAGATCGACTGATCCACGGCAGTGACGTTGCCGGACACGGCGGTCAGGTAGCCCTGGCCGGAGCCGTTGCCGATGGCGGCCACCGACTCCCCGGTCTCCACACCCGCGGCATCGACGCTGATGGTCTCCAGGTCGGCGGCATCCTGCAGCTGCAGGACGGCGACGTCATGGGTGGCGTCCCGGCCGACCACCGTGGCCCGGTAGGTCTCCCCGGTGTCGGAGACGGTCACCTCCACCTCCGAGGAGCCGTCCACCACGTGATAGTTCGTCAGGGCGAGCCCGTCGGAACTGAGCACCATGCCGGTGCCGGCCCCCTCGCCGAGGTCGGAGGCGGTGTTGACCTCCAGGATGCCGTCCGCGTCGGGGACCTCGACGCCGGCGTCCACCTCGGTGCCGGCGGCACCCCACTCGCCGGCCGATCCGGCACCACCGGGCCCCGCGTCGTTGCGCTCGGGCCCGCCGAAGGAGTAGCCGCCGTTCGGCCCGTTGGGGATCTCCGCGCCGCTCCCCGCGTTGCCCTCCGGACTGACGTCCGTGCCGTCATCGGTGCTGTCCACCGTGTTGTCATCCGCCGGGACGGAGGTGCCGTCGTGGACGTGGTCCAAGGTCTCGGCCAACGTGGCCGGGTCGGAGACGGTCTGGGCGGAGGCGCCGGAGGTCGGGTCCGCTACGCCGGCGGACACCGGTGACGAAGCGACATCCGGGGTGCCCTCGCCGACGGACTCGGCCACCACGCCGCCGATCCCCCCGGCCACCATGAGCCCGGCCACGGCCAGTGTCGCCACCGACCACCGGATCCGGCGTGGCCGGTCACCCGTGGCGGCGTCCGGGTGGCCGACCGCCGGATCGTTGACGGCTGGGGTCTCGGACCCAGCACCTGGCGCAGCATCGGCAGACAGGATGGGCAGCGCGGCGGTCTCGGGGTGGGGCCGGCCGGCGGGCCGTGCGTCCGCGGGCTGTCCGCCGGAAGGCTGTCCGGCGCTGTCGGGGGTGGTGGGGCCGGTACCGGTCATGGCGTGCTCCTGGGGATGGGGTTGTCGGTGATTCGTCCATACATCACCACCGCCATCTCGGTGCCACGTGTGCCCTTCCTGTGCCTGCCCTGTGCATCACAGCCGGACGGGATGCCCGCCTGGTGATCCGGCGTCCGCGGCACAGGCTTCACAGCTGCAACACAGCTTCGGCTGGTGTCTCTGACAGGATCGCGGGCTGAACTGGGACCATGGCAACCATGAACCCTGAATCCCCGGTCGGCTCCCGGTCTTCCACGCCGGCCACCTCGATGGCCGCCCTGCGTGAGGTGCTGCCCCAACTGGCCCATCCGGACGGATCGCCGGTCCGGGCCCTCGTGGTGGATGACGAGCCGATGCTCGCAGATCTGGTCTCCATGGGGCTGTCGCTCTGCGGCTGGGAGGTCCGGGTGGCGCATGCAGGCCGGGCCGCCGTCGAGGCCGCTCGGGAGTTCGGCCCCGATGTGCTGGTGCTGGACTGGATGCTGCCCGAACTCGACGGAATCGAGGTACTGGCCAAGGTGCGTTCCTTCCGTCCGGGGATTCCCGCCCTGATGCTCACGGCCCGGGACTCCGTGGATGATCGGATCCGTGGGCTGGCGGCAGGCGGTGACGACTACGTCACCAAGCCGTTCTCACTCGAAGAGGTCCTGATCCGACTCCACCGGCTCGTCCAGCGCACGGGTGTCATGGCACTGGACGCCGACGAACTCGTGGTCGGGGACCTGAGCCTGAATGTCCGCACCCGCGAGGTCAGCCGGAGTGGTGAGGCGATCGAGCTCACCGCCACCCAGTTCAACCTGCTGCAGTACCTCATGGAGAATCCGCGAGCCGTGTTGTCCAAGGCTCAGATCCTGGACCACGTGTGGGACTACGACTTCGGCGGGCAGGCGAACATCGTGGAACTGTACATCTCCTACCTGCGCAAGCGGATCGACGCCGGCCGCGTCCCCATGATCCACACCGTGCGCGGTGCCGGCTACGTGATCCGGCCGGCCTGAATGACCGTGACACCCCGTCCCCGCCAAGCCCCCACACCCGGGGCCGACGCCGGCCGGCCCACTCGCACGGTGGCCTCGCCTCGGACCGCTGGTCCTGGTGCCGGCCGCAGCCGGGCCAGCCTGGCATTGCGGACCATGCTCGGGGTCGTGGTGCTGCTGGCCATCGTGCTGGCCGCCTTCACGGTGACCTCCTTGGTGCTGAGCGGGCGGGCGGTGGATGCCCAGCTGGAACAACGCGTGGACCAGGCCTGGGAACGGTCGTTGACGTTCCTGGGCGGCCCCGAGGGACTGTCCCCGGGGCCAGCGGACGGACAGCCGAACGAGGGGGACGCTCCCCGGGGTGAGTTCGACCGCAGCCCGCTCGAAGCTCCGGGCCAACCGGCGGGGATGCTGGCCCTCGTGGCGGTCGGCGACACCGTATTGAGCGCCGACAGACTGGATGCGGACGGCCGGGCGGTGGAGCTGTCCGACGCCGATGTGCAGATCCTGTCAGCCGTCGTCGAGGAGGCGGGCGCTGCCGATCCCACTGCCGCGGATCCCGCTGTGGAGGGTGTGACCCGGACCGTGGGCCTGGAAGCCGGTCGCTACCTCGTGAGGGCCCAGGCGGTGGACGCCGTCTCTGGCACCGGTCAGGTCTCGCCGGCCGTGGCGGTGGCGGGCTTGCCCACCTCAGAGGTGGACGGGACCAAGGCCACGCTCGCCTGGGTGCAGGTTGTCGGTTCCCTGGCCGCCCTGGTGGTGGCCGGCGTCGCCGGATGGTGGTGGATCCGGAGGTCGCTGCGCCCCCTTTCGGACGTCTCCCGTGCGGCGGCCCGCATGGCGGAGGTGCCCATGGGCGCCGGTGACGTCTCGCTGGCGCAGTACAGGGTCCGCCACGACCTGGCTCAACCGGGGGATGAGGTCGGGGACGTCGGGCATGCCTTGAACCGGCTGGTGGACTCCGTGGACGGGGCCTTCGAACAGCGCAACCGCTCCGAGCGGCGGCTGCGGACCTTCGTGGCGGACGCCTCCCACGAATTGCGCACTCCGCTGGCCGCCGTGCGCGGCTATGCCGAGATGGTGAGCCTGACCGAGCCGCTGACCGAGCGGGGAAGGGAATCGGTGGGCCGGGTGCTCACCCAGGCTGACCGGATGGGCTCGCTGGTGGAGGACCTGTTGCTGCTGGCGCGGCTGGATGCGGCGGAGGCCGAAGGGGGCACCGGCGCCGGCGCTGCCGGGGACCGACAGGCCGTGGACCTGGGCGAGATCGTGGTGGACGCCGTCATGGACGCCACCGCCGCCGGCCGGGACCACCACTGGGAGGTGGACGTGCCGGAAGCGGCGGTGGTCGTGGCAGGAGACGGTCGCCAGCTGGCACAACTGGTGGCCAACCTCCTCTCGAACGCGCGCAAGCACACCCCCGCCGGGACCACGGTGTCCGTGCGGCTGGACGCGGAAGGACCGGCCGGCGTCGGGAGCGGTCCGAACGCGGCTGGTGCCGGCATCGAAAGGCGCGGGGCCGGTGGCGGGGCCGCGGTGCTGACCGTGGAGGACGACGGACCCGGCATCGAACCAGAGCTGCAGAACGGATTGTTCGACCGCTTCGTCCGCGGTGATGCGGCCCGAACCGGGATGGAGGGGTCCACGGGGCTGGGGCTGTCCATCGTCCGTTCCGTGGCGCACGCCCACGGCGGCGAGGTCTCGGTGGAGTCGGTTCCGTGGCGCACGGTGTTCACCGTTGAGCTGCCGATTGCTTCATCTATCGTTTAGCGATAGATTGCCATCGAAAAGCAATCGATGGAGGTTCGTCATGCCCGCTCCCGTCCCCCGGTCACTCGTGGTCATCCTGCGGACCATGCTGGTCCTGGCCGCCACCGGTTCCCTGGTCGTGCTGGCGGTGATCCTGCCGCTGCTGTGGATCGACCTCGAGGGCGTCTCCATGGCCTACGCCATCCCTTTGATCGCCTCTCTGGCCCTGGGCGTGGCCTGCCTCCAGGTGGTGGGGGTCTGCATCTGGCGCCTGTTGACGCTGGTGCTGCGCGGCCGGATCTTCTCCCGCTCCGCGTTCCGTTATGTCGACGTCATCACCGGAGCCGTGGCGGCCGGCGGTGTACTCCTGGTGGTGATCGGCGTGGTCCTGAGCGAGGGAACGGCCGCCCCCGGACTGGTCCTGCTGATCGGCGGGGCCGCGCTGCTGGCGTTCGCGGCGGCCCTGACGGTGAACGTCGCCCGGCGGCTGCTGGCCCAGGCCGTGGAGCGTGACACCCAAGCCAGGCGGCTCGAGGACGAGCTCTCGGACGTGATCTGATGCCGATCATCGTGGACGTGGACGTGATGATGGCCCGCCGGAAGATGTCGGCCGGCGAACTGGCGGAGGCCGTCGGGATCACCCCGGCGAACCTGGCTGTGTTGAAGAACGGCCGGGCCAAGGCCGTCCGGTTCACCACGCTGGCCGCCTTGTGCCGCGTGCTGGACTGCCAGCCCGGTGACCTCCTGCGCTGGGAGGCTGCTGGGCGGGCTGCTCCGGAGGGCGATCGCCGGGAGGACGGGGATGGCGGTGAGTGAACGGAACGCTGAAGTAGACGTCTTGGTGGTCGGGGCGGGCCTGGCCGGACTGCACTGCGCCACCCAGCTGGCACGCGCCGGTCATCAGGTGCTGCTGGCGGAGCGCCGCCCCACGCTGACGGGCACCGTCCGGACCACCGGCATCTTCGTGCGCCGGACCCTCGAGGACTACGCGCTGCCCGAGGAGCACTTGGGGCCGGCCATCCGCCGCATGGTGCTCTATCCGCCCGGGCTGACGGGTCCGGTGGAGTTGACCAGTGATCGGGACGAGTACCGGGTCGGGGACATGGGGCCGCTCTATGTGGCGGCAGCCCGCGATGCCGTGCGAGCCGGCGTCGAGCTGCGGCTGGCCACGCGCTTCACCGGCCAGCGGGAGGGCACCTATCTCCTCGAGGACGCGGCGGGCCCACTCCTGGTCCGGGCCCGCTTCGTGGTCGGTGCTGATGGCGCTCGGTCCAGGGTGGCGCGGGACCTGGGGCTGAGCCGCAACCGCCACCTGCTGGTCGGGGCCGAGGAGGTCTTCGCCGACCGACCTGACGGCTCGGACCCCGCCTTCCACTGCGTGATCGATCCGAGGCTGGCCCCCGGGTATCTCGCGTGGGTGCTGCGGGACGGCGAACACGTCCACGTGGGCACGGCCGGCCATGCCCACCGCTTCCCGCGAGGCCTGTACAGCGCCCTGCGCTCCTTCCGCGAGCGGGCGCCAGGGCTGGAGGGCGTCGAGAGGCCGGAGCAGGTGGAGAAGAGGGCCGGCCCGATCCCCGTGGGCGGCGTGCTGCCCCGGATCGCCTCCCCGGCCGGACTGCTCGTGGGCGACGCCGCCGGTGCGGTGTCCCCGCTCACCGCCGGTGGGCTCGATCCGTGCCTGCGGCTGTCCGGGCATGCCGCCGAGATTCTGGACGCCGCCCTCCGAGCCGGCCGGCCCGCGGAGCTGGAGGCCTATGACGGCCACGCCTTGCGGGCCAGATTCCGCAAGCGGCTGCTCCTGCGCAAGGGCCTGGACGGGCTACGCACGCCGGCTCTCGCCACGAGCGCCTTCGCCGTGTTGAGGACGCCGCCGGGCCGGGCGCTGGCGCGGCGGATCCTCTTCGGCAACGGCTCCTTCCCGCTGCCTTAACCCGTGTCCAGCCCTCTGCCGTAGCCAGTCACCAACCAATTGAGTCGGCAGTTGTGGTGGCGATCCCGCCCCGGACCGCCACCACAACTGCCGACTCAATGCAGGGCCGCCAGGAAAGAAGTACAAATCTCAAGGAATGGAACAGGTCGGGTCCAGTGTTCACCCTGATGTGACCGAGAATCCCAGACCCCAGCCGCAGCCGGCGCCCGAGCATGCACCCCCTCCTGCCGAGTCTGCACCCACTCCTGCAGCGCAACCCACAGTGCACCCTGCAGCGCTCGCCGCCCCGCGGCCCAATCCCTCCACCGAGCGCGCCGACTCCGTGCTCGCCGGCACGGTCGAGTTCGGGCTGCACACCTTCGGCGACGTCACCCAGGGACTCGACGGACAGCTGCTGGACCACCCCCAGGTGCTCCGCAACGTCGTGGCCGAGGCCGTGCTCGCAGATCAGGCCGGAGTGGACGTTATCGGGATCGGCGAACACCACCGCCCCGACTACTCCGTGTCCTCGCCGGAGATGGTCCTGTCCGCGATCGCCGGACAGACCGAGCACATCAAGCTGATCTCCGCCGTCACCGTGCTGTCCTCGGATGACCCGGTCCGCGTCTACCAGCGCTTCGCGACTCTGGATGCCGTCTCGAACGGCCGCGCCGAGGTCTCCCTGGGCCGCGGCTCCTTCATCGAGTCCTTCCCCCTGTTCGGCTATGAGCTCTCCGACTACGAGATGCTCTACGAGGAGAAGTTGGATCTCTTCGCCCGCCTGCGCACTGAAAAGCCGGTGACCTGGCAGGGCAACACCCGGGCCGCGCTGCAGCGCCAGTCCGTGTTCCCGACGACGGCCCACGAGTTCGGCCTGCCCGCCTGGGTGGCGGTGGGCGGCACCCCGACCTCGGTCGTGCGCGCGGCCACCTACGGGCTGGGGCTCGAGTTGGCGATCATCGGCGGCACCCCAGATCGGTTCAAGCCCTTCGCGCAGCTCTACCGCCGCGAGATCGACGCCCGCGGCTTTGAACCGCGCCGGGTGGCCCTGCACTCCCACGGTTTCGTGGCCGCCACGGATGAGGAGGCCGCCGAGCGGTACTACCCGTACTGGGAGGCCTCCATGCGCAAGATAGGCGCCGAGCGTGGGTGGCCCGCGCCGACGCCCACTCAGTTCCGTCAGGAGATCACCCATGGCGCCCTGCACCTCGGGTCCCCGGAGACGGTGGCCCGCAAGGTGGCCCTGAGCATCCAGACACTCGACGCCGGCCGCTTCGGCATGAAGTACGGCAACGGCCACCTGCCCCACGAGTACATGCTGGAGTCGATCGAGCTCTACGGCTCGAAGGTCAAGCCGATGGTGCTGGACATGCTCGCCGGTTCCTGACTGGACAGGCTTCTGACAGAAAAGGCTCCTGACGAAAACTCGTTATGAGAACGGCCAGCGTCGTTCAGTCCGGCGTGTCTCGACGTCAAGCGTGTCCGTAACGTGGCGGGGTGGTCAGGCGACGCCGGGTTGGGTCAGGACGCCCGCAGGGCCGCCGCGATGACCTGGACCAGATGGCGGCCGTCGAGGTCCGCCAGGTCCTTCACCTGGGTGCGGCAGGAGAATCCGTCGGCCAGGATCGGCTTGTCGGGAGAAGCCTCCGCCTTGGCCAGGATGCCCTGCTGGGCGATCGTCTCCGAGACCTCGTAGTGCCCCTGCTCCATGCCGAAGTTCCCCGCCAGGCCACAGCAGCCGTTGGAGGTCTCCACGTCGCAGCCCATGGCGTCCAGGATCGCCTCGTCCGCGGAATAGCCCATGACCGCATGGTGGTGGCAGTGGGGTTGGACGAGGAGCCTCCCGTCCGAGCCCTGGACTCGAGGCGGCGTCCAGTCGAGTTCGGTCAGCAGTTCGGCCACCGTCCGCACGGCCGACGCCACCTCCCGTGCACCGGGGTGCCCGGGCAGCAGCTCCACCAGGTCGGAGCGCAGCGTGGCGGTGCAGCTGGGCTCCAGCCCGACGACGGTCTGCCCCGCCCGCACGTACGGCAGCAGGATCGCCACGGTCCGGCGCAGCTTCTCCTTGGCCGCCGTGAGCTGTCCGGTCGAGATCAGCGTCAGCCCGCAGCAGGCCTGCTCACCGGTCGACTGCCCGATCACTTCTACCTCACACCCGGCGGCGTCCAGCACCGTCAGGGCATCGGCGGGGATCTCCGGGGAGAGAGCGTCCGAGAAGGAGTCCACCCACAGCACCACCTGACGACGGCCGGAGCCGGACGGCGCCCGTGTCGCCTCCGCTGACCACCGGAACGGCGCCCGCGGCAGCAGCGGCAACGAGCGCCGGGTGTCCGCCCCCATCAGTGTCATCATCGCCCGGCGCAGCACCGGCACCCGGCCGGCGGCGTTGACCAGCGGAGCCATCGGTGCGGCGAGCCGCAGCCAGAACGGCAGTCGGCCCAGGGTGTAGTGGGCCAGTGGCCGCACTTTGCCCCGGTAGGTCCGGTGCAGGGTCTCGGACTTGTAGGTGGCCATGTCCACGCCGGTGGGACAGTCGCTGGCGCAGGCCTTGCAGGACAGGCACAGGTCCAGGGCCTCGTGGACCTCGGGGGACTCCCACCCGAGCGTGACCACCCCGCCGTTGAGCATCTCCTGCAGCACCCGGGCCCGCCCGCGCGTCGAGTCCTTGTCATCCCCGGTCGCCAGGTAGGACGGGCACATGAAGGTGCCCTGCTCGCGCAGGTCCGCCCGGCACTTGCCGATGCCCACGCAGCGGTGCACGGCATCGGCGACCGAGCCGTCGTCGTCGGCGAAGGCGAAACCATCCGTGGCCCGCTGCTCGGAGGAGGCGGGGCGGCGCAGGGCGGTGTCGATCGGATCCGGGTCCACCACCACCCCCGGATTCATCAGCCCCGCCGGGTCGAACAAGGCCTTGAACTCGGCGAACGCGGCCAGCGCCTCCGGCGAGTACATGACTGGCAACAGCTCGCTGCGCGCCCGCCCGTCCCCGTGCTCACCGGCCAGGGACCCTCCGTACCGGGCCACCAGCTTTGCAGCGGACTCCATGAACTCCCGGAACTCGGAGGAGCCGGAGGCGAAGGGGAAGTCGATGCGCATGTGGATGCAGCCGTCACCGAAGTGCCCGTAGGCCAGGCCGGAGAGGCCGCGGGAGTCCATGAGCTCCTTCAGGTCCCGCAGGTAGGACCCGAGGTGCTCCGGGGGCACGGCGGCATCCTCCCAGCCGGGCCAGGCGTGGGCCCCCGCGGCCGTCCGCACGGCCAGCCCGGAGCCGTCCGCGCGGATCTGCCACAGCCGCGCCGCTTCCGGACCGGAGGGCAGCACCACCGCTTCCAAGCCGTGGGCGGCACGGACCATGGCCTCCGCGGCGGCCACCGCCTCGGCCGTGTCCGCCCCGCCGACCTCCACCATCAGCCAGCCGCCGCCGGCCGGCAGCTCCGGCACGTCGTCCCCGCCGGGGGAGCGCCGCACCACCTCGACCATCTCGCCGGACAGGCCCTCCAGCGCCAACGGCCGATGGGGCAGCAGCGAGGGGACGTCATCGGCCGCCGCGGGCATGTCCGGGTAGCCGATCACCGCCAGTGCGGGCGCCGGCGCCCGGGGCACCAGCTCGACCTCGGCCTCGAGCAGCACCCCGCACGTCCCCTCGGTCCCCACGAGTGCTGCGGCCAGGTTGCGCCCGTTCTCGGGCAGCAGGTGCTCCAGGCTGTAGCCGGAGATCTGCCGGTCGAACCGGCCCAGCTCGGTGCGCAGCACCTCGAGGTGCTGCTGGACGAAGGACTCCAGCCCGGGTACCTGCTCCAGCGCCTCGCGCCCCGGGACCACGTCCAGGATCCGCCCGTTGGGCAGCAGCCAGCGCAGGCGGCGGACGTTGTCCGCGGTCCGCCCGTAGGCCAGCCCGTGGGGGCCGCACGCGTTGTTGCCGATCATCCCGCCCAGGGTGCAGCGGCTCGCCGAGGACGGGTCCGGCCCGAACCTCAGGCCGTGCGGCGCCGCGGCGGCCTGCAGGTCCGTCAGCACCACCCCCGGTTGCACGACGGCGGAGCGCGCCTGGGCGTCGATCGAGACGATGCGGTTCAGGTGCTTCCCCACATCCAGGACCAGCCCGGGCCCGACGGCATTGCCGGCGATGGAGGTGCCTCCGCCCCGCACGGTCACGGGAAGCCCGTGCCGGGCCGCGATCCGCACGGCGGTCACGACGTCGGCCTCGTCCAGCGGGCAGACCACCACCCGTGGGGCGATCCGGTAGTTGGAGGCATCCGAGGAGTAGAGGGCGCGGCGCAGCGCCGAGGTGTGCACCTCGCCGCGCAACTGCTGCTCGAGCTCCCGGACCACGACATCGGCGCCGGGACCGGCCTGCGGATCGGTGGTCGGGCCGGTGGCCGGGCCGTCGTTCTGGAGTGCGGTCGGCTGGGTGTCTGGATCCAGGTCCGTCTCAAGGTCCATGGGTGGGGTTCCTTCGGGGTGCGGGCGGCATCGGGTCCTGTCCCTGCACTGTGCCGGACCGCGAGGACACGGGCAAGCATGGAAGACCCTGTCTGTTGTCCCGGGCTTGGGCAATACTGGGGTCATGAGTGATCCAGCCAACACTCCCGCCGCCCCGTCCCCGCACCCCTCCGACGCCGCCCCCGACTGGAAGCCGATCCTCGCCGCCCTCGGCAACGAGGCCGCCCGCACGGTCTTCGCCCGGGCCGCCCTCGGCATCCTCGACCCCGTGGCCCGCGGGGACCTGACCACCAAGGAGCAGAAGTCCGTGGAGGGATGGCTGAAGCTCGGCATCCTGACGGAGGATGACATCGGCTCCGTCACCGTGGACGGCAACGCCCTGCGGGCGCCCCTGATCGTGCCCGCCCGTGGTGGTCAGCGGGAGGCGAGGGCCGGCGTCGGGAAGTTCCTGGTGGACGGACGCGGGCCGCGGATCGACACGATGCCCGCCTCGCCGGCCGAACGGACCGAAGTGCTGCGGTGGGTGCGCGACCATGCGCTGGAGCCCGACGAGGTCCTCACCGAGGTGCAATTGAACCAGCGGCTGCACGTGTTCCACCCGGACGTGGCGATGCTGCGCCGCTATCTCGTGGATGCGTCCCTGCTGGAGCGCACCGCGACGGGCACCGAGTACGCGATCCCGGCGGATTCCCGCATCCCCTAACCGCGGCGGGCGAGGACTTCACGGATCGTGCGGGTCACCGACAGGGCCGTCATGCCGGACGTCTTGGGGTTCTCCGGGCTGGGCGCCGACTCGAAGGTGAGCTCGATCCGCCCGGCAGGACCGGTGGCCAGGATCTCGTGACGGCTGCGCACGGCGGCGGCGTCAGCGACCAGCTCCACCTGGACTCGCTCCAGGGACCGCCGCAACAGTTCCGCGTCCTCCGGCCCGTCACCACCGACAACGCCGCCAACCCCGACGCCGGCCCCCGGCCGCCCGCGCGTGGCCCACGCCAGCCCGACGGCGACGTTGACGTTGGCGGGGAACCGCTCGATGGCCTCGGCGGGACCGCCGGCGAAGACGGTCAGGGGGCCGTCCTCCGGGCGCAGGCCGTGCAGCCGGTCCACCTCGTCCGGGGTCATCCAGGGCCGGAGCAGAGAGGTGGGGAGCTTGGTGGTACGGATGCGGACCGAGTCCAGGCCGTCCGCATCGGCCGCCGCGGCGAGGACGTCGAAGCCGCCGATGGCCCCGTTGGTGACCCAGAGCCGCCCGGGGCCGGCCAGCAGAGTCCGTGCCAGGTCCGGGTCGGCGAGGGCTCCGACGCTGGTCAGGACCAGGTCGGTCCCGGCGGTGATGACCCCGGGGCCGTACTCACCGGCTGGGGCGACGCCGGCACACTCCACCACCAGGTCGGCCTCCGCCAGCGCCTCGGGCCACGTGGGGCAGTCGGTGTCCTCGCCGGTGGTGACCAGTTCGACGCCCGGGATGGTCCGGTGACCGTGCGAGGCCACGTCCCGCTCCGCTGCCCGCAGCTGCAGCAGGCCGGCGTCCCGCTCCGGTCCCAGCAGTGTGGCGACGTGGCGGCCGATGGCGCCGAAGCCCAGCAGGAGCACGCGGGCGGGTGAGGGCCGAACGGTCTGGGACATGTGGGGTCCTTCACGGAAGAGGTCTGGGATCAGAGGGGAAGATCTGGACCGGCGTGAGGCCGTCCGGGGCTCCCAGTCCACACCATCGCCGCGACTGATCAGGCCATGTTGCGTGCCGCCTGCTGCACGGCGGCGGTGAGCCGGTCCAGGGCCTTGGTTCCGGCGGACCAGCGCTGCCAGTGCAGGGTCACGCGGGACTGTCCCAGTTCGGGGATGGCCACCAGGTCTGGGTGGGTGCCCTCCAGGACACCCTCGGGCAACTGGCCGGTCGGGATCATGCCCCAGCCCAGTCCTGCGGCCACGGCGGCGTTGAACCCGCCGACGGTGGGGACCTGGTGGAGCGGGGGCCCGGCGGCGCCCGTCCCGTCGCCGCCCGGGCCCATGCCGCCTGCGCCGGAACCGGACTGTTGGCCGGACTGGCCGGCGCGCCACGCGGCCAGCCGGCTGCGCTGCAGGCTGTCCCGGGTGCCGAACTCCTGCACGGGGACGGCCCCGAAATCCACGGACCCGTCCTCGCGGCGGTATCGGTCCAGCAGGGCGGACGCCGCCACCGCGTGGTAGTCCATGGCGCCCAGCTCCATCGAGAGGCAGCCCGAGACCGGTGCCGGGTCCTCGGTGATGGCCGCGATGACCGTACCGGAGCGCAGCAGCTCATGCGTGTGCTCCTGGTCCTCGAGATGCAATTGCAGCACCGCATCGTCCCAGGTGGCGGCCTGCCGCAGCACCTCCACGAACCAGGTCGCCATTGAGTCGGCGTTGACCGCCACGGACAGCACCGTCCGCCCGCCGGTGCCCTGGCCGAGTGAGCGCCTCGTCTCATCCTCGAGCACCGCCACCTGCCGGGCGAGGCGCAGCATCCGGTCCCCGGCCGAGGTGGTGCCCACCGGGACGGTGCGCGTGAGCAGGACCTGGCCGGCGTCCTTCTCGAGCGCTTTGATGCGCTGGGAGAAGGCGGACCCGGAGATCCGCAGGGCGGCGGCGGCAGCGTCGAAGGTCCCCTCGTCCACGGCGGCGGCCAAGGCTCGTAGGTGGTCAGTGTTCATGAAGCAAAGCTTAATACCCTGAAGGATATGTAGTTGGAGCGGATGGTCCGCCCCGCCCTACCGTGGCTTCGTGACGATCTTCCTAACCGGTCTTTTGACCAGCCTCGCCCTCATCGTGGCCATCGGCGCCCAGAGCCTGTTCATCATGCGCCAGGCCATTCGCCGCGACCGGCTCCTGCTGGCCCTCGCCGTCTGCCTGGTGGGAGACATCGTGCTGATCACGGCCGGGACGGCCGGCGTCGGCGTGATCACCGAGAACGCCCCGTGGCTGCTGGAGGTCCTCAAGTGGGGTGGCGTGGCCTACCTGCTCTGGTTCGCGTACTCATCCTTCCGCTCCGCCTTCGGCGCGCGGCGGTCCATGGCGGTGGGTGCGGACGAAGGAGATGAGGCAGACGCAGAGCACGACGGCGGCGCACGGCCGGGTGCCGCCGTCGCCGACGACGCGGGCGAGGGTCGCGCACCCGGGGGCGAGCCCGCGCTGGTGGGTGCCGGAGCCGGCGTCGGGCGCGGGACGGGGACCGCCGGCGGGCCGGCGACCGGCACACTGTCCGTGGTCTCGGACCGGCAGCGGCTGTCCGTGCGGATGGATCGCTCCGGCGAGCGGCAGCGGGCCCTGAGCCCCGTGTGGACGGTGGTGCTGACCGCGCTGTCCGTGTCCCTGCTGAACCCGCACGCGATCCTGGACACGGTGGTCATGCTGGGCACCCTGGCCAACTCCTACGGGGCCGAGAAGTGGGTCTTCGCCGGCGGCGCCCTGACCGGTTCGGCGATCTGGTTCCTGACCCTGGGCTTCGGCGTCCGCGCCCTGGCCCCGCTGCTGGACACTCCGCGGACGTGGAAGATCGTGGACCTTGTGGTCGGCTCGATCATGGTCTTCATTGCCGGTTCACTGGCCTTCGGGTGACCCCGGACCGTTTTCCGCGTGCCGGGAAGAGATCCCGCTGCCGCGCTGTTCCGCTTGATGATTGACGGATCAACCACGAGGAGCACAGCATGAAGATCGGCATCATCGGGGCCACCGGCATGGCCGGCCAGGAGATCTACCGCGAGGCCGTGCGCCGCGGCGAGGAAGCAGTGGCGCTGGTCCGCAATGCCGCCAAGGCGAGGGAACTGCTGGGGACCGGGGCCGCCGTCGTGGAGAAGGACGCCTTCGACCTGACCGCCGCGGACTTGGCCGGCTTCGACGCGGTGGTGGATGCCTTCGGCACCTCGCCGGACCAGGCCCACACCCACAACGACCTGACGCGCCAGCTGGTGCAGGCGGCGCCGGCCTCCGATCAGGCGTCCCCGCGGCTGCTGTTCATCCTCGGCGCAGGCTCCCTGACCAATCCGGAGACCAGCCGGCTCGCGATCGAGGACATCCGCAGCGCCCCCGGCTCCGAGGCCTGGATCAGCATCCCGGAGGCGGCCCTGGAGCAGCTGGAGTACCTGCGCACCGTGGACTCGGTGGACTGGGTGGGGGTCTCCCCGCAGATGATGTTCACCCCCGGCGAGGCCACCATGCCGCAGGTGGGCCAGGACTCCCTGCTGACCGCCGCCGACGGGGGATCCCACACCACCGCCGGCACCATGGCCGTGGGCATCCTCGACGAACTGCAGGACCCGGCCCACCGCAACACCCGGTTCACGGTCTCGGATGCCTGACCCCTCAGCGGCGCTGGGAGGGTTCGTGGCCGCGGGCGTCGAAATCGAGCGCTCCGGCCCCGCGGAACCGCTCGGCGGGAACCGGCCGCCCGGCCATCGCCATGATGAGGTCCAGGGCGGTGCCCTCCACCTCCGGGCCGGCGCCCACCCAGTGGTGCACGTCCCGGGCCACCAGGGTTAGCCCCCGGGCGCGGGCCTTCGAGGGGACCGTGAAGTTCGAGGACTCGAAGAAGTCGAGCAGCGTCACCAGGACCTCGTCCGGGTAGGTCCGGCGCAGGCCCAGTGGCACGCGGATGTCCTCGCCGTGGATGACCACCTCGCCCAGCCAGGCCGGCAGGGTCCCGGTGGGGGAGACAGTGGAGTCGATCGTGGCGCGGAACTGCTCCAGCGTCCCCGCCGGGGTCGGGCCCAGCCGTTCCTCGAGACGACGCTGGTTGTGGAGGTCCGCATTGAACCCCGCCCCCACGATGCTGCGGATCCACGCCCAGAAGCCGGTCGAGGCCCCCGCCGTCAGGTGAGCCACGGCCTGCTCCACCGTCCACGCCGTGGACAGGGTGTGCAACTGCCACTGCTCCTCGTCCAGGCCCGCCAGGTCGTCCGCGAGTGCCGCGCGTTCGGTATGGATGAGTTCCCAGAGGTGGTTCACGGTCCCACCCTAGGCCACGGGGCACGGCGTCATCCGGGCCGGAGATACACTCGCCGCATGGACCAGCCCACGGCCCCCGAGCCACACCTCACCACGCGCCCCTTCTCCCAGGTCAACGTCTTCTCCGCGGAGCCGCTGGCCGGCAACCCGGTGGCCGTGGTGCACGCGGCGGACGGGGTGGCCGAGGAACAGATGGCCGCCTTCGCCCGGTGGACCAACCTCTCCGAGACCACGTTCCTGCTGACCCCCACGGACCCCGCCGCCGACTACCGGCTGCGCATCTTCACCCCGGGTGGCGAGCTGCCCTTCGCCGGTCATCCCACGCTCGGCTCGGCGCACGCCTGGCTGGCCGCCGGCGGCCGCCCGGCTGCGGAGGGCCGGGTGGTCCAGGAGTGCGCCGCCGGTCTGATCACGCTGCGCCGGGAGCATCAGGACTCACCGGCGCACGACGCCGGCCGCCTCGCCTTCGCCGCCCCGCCCCTGGTGCGCTCCGGTCCCGTGGACCCCGCCGACGTGGACCGTGCCCTGACCGAGGCCGGGCTGGAACCGGCCGACCTCGTGGACGCGGCCTGGGTGGACAACGGCCCCGGCTGGATGGGCCTGCTGCTGACCGATGCCGACGCCGTGCTCCGGGCCGCCCCGCAGGCCGGGTCGGAACTGAAGATCGGCCTCGCGGGACCGCACCGGTCCGCGGCGGCCCCGGCCGACGTCGAGGTCCGTGCCTTCGTCCCCGGCCTGGGCATCCCGGAGGACCCGGTGACCGGCAGCCTCAACGCGGGCCTGGCGCAGTGGCTCATCGGCGCGGGGCGGCTGCCGGCCCGGTACGTGGCCGCGCAGGGCACGGCCCTGCAACGCGCCGGGCGGGTCCACGTGGAGCAGGACGCCACGGACCCGGAGACCATCTGGGTGGGCGGGGAGTGCGTCACGGTGCTCGAGGGCACTGTCCGGATGTAGACCGGCCGGTAGACCGCGTTCCACGGCCCGTGAGAGCATGACGCCCACCGGGACCTACCCCTCAACTGATCGGAAGGACCATCCCCATGACCACCCATTACCACTCCCCAGAAGACCTCGACCGGCTGAAAGAGTACAAGGAACTGGCCGGCCCCGAGTTCGCCGCCTATGCCAAGTTCGACGGGAGCATCGGCCGGGAGGGCGGGGCGATCGACCTCCTGCACCGCGAGCTCATCGCCGTGGGTGTCGCGGTCTCCTCCCAGTGCCCGTACTGCATCCAGGTCCACGTGACCCAGGCGAAGAAGGCCGGCGCCACCAAGGCCCAGATCGCCGAGGCAAGCATGATCGCCGCCGCCCTGGGGGCGGGCGCGGCGGTCACCCACGGGACCCTGGCGTTCCGCCTCTACGACGAGGCCTGACACTCGGCGGCCCTCGGCGGCAGGGCTCGTCCCGCCCTTTCCGCGCCACTGTCCCGGCGCGCCTACCGCCGGGTACAACACGCCCTCGCTGACATCTTCAACCTTTTGGCGGCGGCCGCGAGAAGATGGGGGGATGCAGAACTCAGTTCCGGACGGATCCAGCGCCACCCAGCCGATCGAGGTTGCCGCGGTGGTCCTGTACCGTCCGGACGGCAAGGTGCTGACGGTGCGCAAGGCCGGCACCACCATGTTCATGTTCCCCGGTGGCAAACACCAGGATGACGAGACCCCGTTGGACACCGCGATCCGCGAGCTGGCGGAGGAGACGAGCCTGGCCGTGCCCCCGGAGGACCTGGAGCACATCGGTGCCTGGGACACCCCGGCCGCCAATGAGAACGGGCACCAACTCCACTCGGAGGTCTTCGTCCTCCTGCGTCCGCTGGCCCGCAACGAGGTCCCGGAGGCCAACGCCGAGATCGAGGAACTGGTCTGGATGGACCCGGCCGCCCCGGAGGCCCCGGCCGGCCACGGCATCGCGCCGCTGCTGCGGGCAGTCTTCCCGGAGCTGGCGCGTCGCCGCCCGTTTTGAGCCGGTTCTGAGCCGCCTGTTCTGACCGCGGTTGTACGCAGCCGGCGGTCGCCCCCGGCTCAGCCCCTCACGGCGCCGGCGTGCGCGTCGTGCTCGCGCAGGAACCGCTTCTGCATCCTCGCGTCCACCACCAGCAGGAGGGCGACCACCGCGAAACCGGCCAGGGCCAGCAGGGCGGCCGGGCCGGCGTCGTCTCCGGGGGCGGACAGTGCCCGCGTCTCGTCCTGCCAGGGCCACAAGGTCCGCAGCCCGCCGATCATGACGCCGGTCAGCAGGGCCAGGGTGATGGTGTGGTGGTGGTCCAGCAGCCACTTGAGCAGCTTCACCACCACCACCATGCCCAGCGCCATGCCGAGGGCGAAGACGCCCAGGTAGGCGAGGTCGAGCTCGTCCACGGCGCGCAGCGTGGGCTCGTAGAGGCCGAACGTCAGCAGCAGGAACGAGCCGGAGAGTCCCGGCAGCACGAGGGCGGAGACGGCCACCATGGCCGCCGGCACCAGCACCAGCGGGTGGGCCTCCACGGAGGCCGGCGGCAGGGAGACGAGCAGGGAGGTGGCCGCGGCGGCGGCCAGCCCGCCGATCAGGTGGACCGGCCGCAGGCGGACGTCCCCGGGGTCCCTCCCCACGGCGACGCGCCGGAACCGCTCGGTGGCCAGGCCCTGCAGCATCATCCGGAACGGCACGGCCACGGAGGCCAGCACCATGCCGAAGAACAGCGCGCGCATCAGCACGGGGTGGTTCTGCATGGCGTCGGCCATGGGGCCGGCCGCCGTGAACACGGCGACCACCATGCCGAGGGCCACGGGAAGGACGACCTTCCAGTGCACCAGCGCCAGGTGCTCCCGCATCCCGGCGGCGCGGTCCGGGCCGGTGATGAGCCGGCGCACGGCGGAGATCACGTGGGCCGCCGAGTTGATGATCTGGTGGTAGATCCCGACCACGAGCGCCACCGTCCCACCGGAGACGCCCGGGACGGTCTCCACCGCGCCGATCAGCGCCCCGCGGACCAGGTTGCCCAGCAACGACGTCGGCCGCTCGGCCGGGGCGGTGGGTTCGGCTGGGTCGCCGGCTCGGTTCATCGCGGGGGAGCCGTCGGTGGGGCCGGAGGTGGGACCGGCGGGGGATTCGGCACGGCACATGGAGCGGTGGACCTCCGGGGGTGGCTGTAGGCCGCACGACGGCTGGACGGCCCCTGAGTCTACCGACGCGGGGCGCCAGTCCGCCTCACGGCCGGGGTGGCCGTGCCTCCAGGAGGGCGCGGGTGAACGGGGCGCTCGGGTGGGCCCAGACCTGTTCCACGGGTCCCTGCTCCACGATCCGCCCGCGGTGCATGACGGCGACCGTGTCACAGACCTGGCGGATGACCGCGAGGTCGTGGGAGATCAGCACCAGCGCCGTGCCGGTGCGCTCCTGCAGGTCGGCCAGCGTCTCCAGGATCGAGGCCTGCACCGTGACGTCCAGGGCGGAGACCGGCTCGTCCAGCACGAGCACGGCGGGCTCGGCGGCCAGGGCCCGGGCGATCGCCAGCCGCTGCCGCTGGCCGCCGGAGAGCGAACGGGGGCTCCGGCGCAGGGCGGAGGCCGGCAGCCGGACCAGCTCCAGCAGCTCCGCGGGCGTGCGGGCGCTGCCGGACAGGCGCAGCGCCGTGCGCAGGATCCTCCCGCCGTCCCAGCGCGGGTCGAAGGAGCCCAGCGGGTCCTGGGGGACCAGCCGGACCAGGTGCCGCCGGGGCCGGCGGTGCCGTTCGGGCAGCTCGCTCCACGGCTCGCCGGCCAGCTCCACGCGGCCGGCGTCCGCCCGCTCGGCAGCCACGAGGATCCGCGCCAGCGTGGACTTCCCGCTGCCGGACTCCCCGACCACCCCGAGCGCCTGGCCGCGGCGCACGGTCAGGTCCACGCCGTCGAGGGCCTCCACCGCGCCACCGCCGGGCAGTCGGTAGCGCCGGCGCAGCCCCGTGGCGCGCAGCACCTCCGGGGCCTGCTCCGGGACCGGTGGCCGCTGCCCCGGGCCCCGCGGGACGGCGGCCACGAGGGCCCGGGTGACGGGGTGGGCCGGCCGGCCCAACACCTGCCCGGCGCTGCCGGACTCGACCACGCGGCCGCCGTCCAGCACCACCATATCGTCGGCCAGCCGCGCCACCGCGCCGAGGTCGTGGGTCACGAGCAGCACAGCCGTCCCCTCGTCCCGCAGCCGCCCGAGCAGCTCGAGCACGCCCCGGGCCACCGTGGCATCCAGGGCAGTGGTCGGCTCGTCGGCGACCAGCAGCTGCGGCTCGGAGACGATCGCCGAGGCGATGAGCGCGCGCTGCCGCATCCCGCCGGACAGCTCCCCGGAACGCTGGGCGGCCCGCGTCTCCGGCTCGTCCAGTCCGGCGTGGGCCAGGGCCTGCAGCACCCGGCGGCTGCGTTCCGGCCGGCGGGCCCCGCGCAGCTGCAGCGACTCGGCCACCTCGGCGCCCACGGTGCGCAGCGGGTCGAGTGACTGCAGGGCGTCCTGCAGCACGAAGCCCACCTCGGCGCCGCGCAGTTTCCGCCAGCGCCGGGCGTCCGCCCCCGTGACGTCCTGCCCGGCCACCGTGAACCGCTCGGCGGCCACCGTGGCCGGCGCGCCGCCCTCCCCGGCCAGCCCGACGAGGCTGCGCGCCAGCACGGACTTGCCGGCCCCGGACCCGCCGACCACGGCCAGGCACCGCCCTGGCTCCAGCCACAGGTCCACGTCCCGCAGCACCTGGCCGACGCCCGGGAAGGAGACGGTGAGCCCGGCGACGTCGAGGATCGGGCCCGTGCCCGAGCCACCGCAGGCGCCGCTCGTGCTCTCTTGGCTCGCCTTGCCGTTCAGACCGCTGCCGTTCAGACCGCCGCCGCTCATGCCGGCGCCACCGCGCTGAGCCGCCGGCCGAGCATCGTCAGCGCGGCGGCGGCCGCCGTGATCGCCAGCCCCGGCGCCACGGTGAGCCACCAGGAGCTGGTGATGTGCAGCCGGCCGGCGTTGAGCATGGCCCCCCACTCGGGGGAGGGCGGCAGCGCGCCGAGGCCCAGGTAGCTCAGGGCGGAGACCCACACGATCGCCTGCCCGATCCCCAGGGTTCCCACGGCGATCAGCGGCCACAGGGTGTTGGGCACCACGTGGCGGAAGAACGCCACCGGAGCGGACACCCCCTCCAGTCGGGCGGCGGTGACGTAGGGGCTGTGCACCACCGACCGGGCGCGGGCGCGCAGGATGCGGGCGTAACCGGGGGCGGTGGCCAGGCCCACGGCGAGCACCGAAGGTCCCACGCCTGGTCCGAGCACCGAGACCAGCAGCAGGGCGAGCACGAGGCTGGGCAGCGCGAAGAGCACCTCGATGACCCGGCTGAGCGCACCGTCGAGCCAGCGCGGACCGAGGGCGGCGCCGAAACCGAGCAGCAGCCCGAGGCCCAGCCCGATCGCCGTGGCGGCCGCCCCGACCCCCAGCGACTGGCCCGCCCCGTGCACCACACGCGTGTAGACGTCCCGCCCGGAGGCGTCCGTGCCGAAGACCGCACCCGGCCCCGGCGGCTGGTAGGCCTGCGCCGGGGCAATCGCCGTGGGGTCACCGGGGGCGAGCAGCCCCGGGAGCAGCGCGGCCAGCACCACCAGGAGCACGACGCCGGCGCTCACCATCCCGCCCAGCCCCAGGTTCGCGGACCAGCGCCTCATCCAATGCCTCAGCCACCCGCCGACGGCGGCGGCCCGGCCCTGCGCCCGGCCGGCGGTCCGCTGCCCGCTCACGAGACCACCTCGCCCGCAGGTGCCGTCCGCACGGCCTCGACCCGGCCGCGCAGCCGGGGATCGACCACCCGTTCGAGCAGGTCGGCCACGGACATGACCACCACGTACCCCAGGGCGATGACGAGCACCACGCCGATCACGAGCGGCACGTCCCGCGCATGCGTGGCGTCGATCAGCAGGCGGCCCAGGCCCGGCCGGCCGAACAGGGTCTCCACCACGACGGCCCCGGAGAGCAGCGAGCCGAAGGCCCATCCGGACAGCGCGATCGCCGGCAGTGCGGCATGGCGCAGCGAGTGGACCCACAGCACCCGCCGCTCCGAGGCACCCCGGGTGCGGGCCGTCGTCGCGAAGGGCGCGGCGTGCGCCTCCTCCAGGCCGTCCCGCATCACCTGCCCGAGGAATCCGGCCACCGGGACGGCCAGCGTCACGGCCGGCAGGAGGAGTGAGCGCAGGGAGTTGTCGCGGCTCGTGGCCGGCAGCCAGCCCAGCCCGCCGGCAAAGACCGCGATCAGCACGGCGCCCAGCCAGAAGTGCGGCATCACGGAGGCGACCACCTCGCCGCCGCGCAGCAGGCCCACCGCCCGGCGGGCCAGCCGGCCACGGGCGCGCACCGCCAGGGTGGCGACCGCCAGCGCGAGCGTCCAGGCGAGCACGAGACCGAGGCCGGCCAAGGCGAGGGTCCCGGGCAGCTGGTCCCCGATGAGCTCGGAGACGGGCTGGCGCCGCGCGTAGGAGTCGCCGAGCTGGAACGTGACGGTCCGGGCCAGCTGCAGCAGGTACTGCACCAGGAGCGGCTCGTCGAGGGAGTACTCCTGCCGCACCCGGGCCATCGACTCCTCGCTCGCCTGGGAGCCGGGGCCTCCGAGGATCGCCTCCGAGGGGTCGCCGCCCGCGGCCCGCAGGGCGAAGAACACCACGGTGGCGACCACCCAGGCCACCAGGGCCGCCGCGGCCAGGCGGCCGAGCAGCCAGCGCAGCACGGCCCTCATGCCGTGTCCGTCCGGCCCCGCCTCACGGGGTCACGGCTGCGTGAGCCGGGCGTTGATGAAGGTGGGCGTGGCCACCGTGCCGAGGGTCGTCACGCCGGTCACCCCGCGGGTGAGGAAGTGGTTCTGCTGGTCGTACAGCGGCAGGATGTAGTAGCCCTCCAGCACCGTCCGCTGCGCCTGCTCGTACAGCGCGGCGCGCTGGTCCGGGTCGGTGATCCGGGCGGCCTCCTCCAGCGTGGCGTCCAGCTCCTCATCCGTGACCTGGGAGAGGTTGGCGAAGTAGCCGGACGGCGCGGGTTCGGTGCCGGCGGAGTGGTAGAGGGTCCGCAGTACGTCCGGGCCGACCTTGGTGTACGGGGCGCTGACCGCCTCATACTGGTTCTCGCCGCCGTCCTCGGGCGCGGCCAGGGCGCCGTACCAGGCGGACAGGTCGAGCGGCGTGAGGATGACCTCGAACCCCACCTCGCGGGTGTTGGCCTGGATCTGCTCGAAGAGTGCCTGCTCGGCGGCCACCGACTGGTTGGTGCTCACCGGGAAGCGCACGGTCAGGCGCTCGCCGTCCTTGACGCGGTAGCCCTCGGCGTCGGTCTCGTCCCAGCCGGCCTCGTCCAGGAGCCGCTTCGCAGCCTCCGTGTCGGTGCCGAAGAGGGAAGGGTCGCTGTAGGCCATCGGCTCCGCGCTGGACAGCGGCGAGTGGGAGCGGGTGGTCACGCCCTGGTAGAGCGCCTCGATCCCCGGGTCCACGTCCGCGGAGCGGATGAACGCCTCGCGCACCCGCTCGTCGTCGAACGGTGCCTGCCCGGAGTTGAGCTCGATCCGGTTCACGGAGCCGGGCCGGGGCGCGTCCAGGTGACTGACCTGGTCGCCGGCCGCGCCGCTCTCGGCGGCCACGATCGCCTCCGGCTCGGGGTTGTCGATGACGTGGACCTCACCGGACTGTAGGGCCGCCCAGCGGGTGGCCGGGTCCGGCAGGAACCGCCACTCGACGCGCTCGAGGTGCGCGGCGCCGTCGTGCTCTGCCTCCGGCCCGTGGGAGGTGTACTCCTCGTTGCGCTCGAGGATCACGTGCTGCTGGGGGACCCACTCGCTCACGGTGAAGGGGCCGGTGCCGATCGGGGCCGCACAGTTCTCCTCCATGCCCCGCTCGATCCCGGCGGGGGACTGCATGGCGGTCCACTGCATGCTCAGCGACTCCAGCAGCGCCGAGTCGGGCTCGCTGAGGTGGAAGCGCACGTGGGTGGCGTCCACCGGCTCGACCTCGTCGATCTTCTGCACGGCGAGGAAACCGGTGGAGGAGGCGGTGTCCGGGTCCTGCAGGTGCTCGATGTTCGCCTGCACGGCCTCGGCGTCCAGCGGCGTGCCGTCGGTGAAGGTGATGTCCTCGGCCAGGGTCAGGTCCCAGGTGAGGCCGTCCTCGCTGACCTCCCAGTCCGTGGCCAGCCAGGGCTGGATCTGCCCCTCCGCGTCCCGCCCGACGAGCGGCTCGAGGTACTGGGTGCTCAGCAACGCCTGCGGATAGTTGCCGCCCACGTGCGGGTCCAGGCAGGTCGGTTCGGCGTCCCCGGTGGCGTAGATGAGGGTGCCGCCGTCCACGGGCTCTCCCGCACCGGCATCACCGTTTCCGGAGCCGCTCTCACCGCCGCTGCAGGCCGCGAGCAGGAGCGTGAGCACCGCCGCGCCGGTGGCCAGGCGGACTCCGCGACGGCGGGAAACGGGGGACAGCCGGGCATCGGCCATAGGGATATGCACCTTCATTCGAGATTGACACGTCAATCGTAGGCGAGCCGCCCCGGGTGGATTCATCCGGCGTCATGCCGTCCTGGCGCATACCTCACGCACCGCCCACCGGGGATGGCGGCCAGCCCGGTGGGGATGCCACCATGGCCGGCATGCCCAGCGAGCCTCCCGCCACTCCGACCGGCGCCCGCCCAGCTCCCGCCCGCCCGCCGAGCGGGTCCGCGGAGGACGGCGGCGTGAAGGCCGTCCTGCACTGGTACCTGAGGAACGCACGCAGGGACCTGCGCTGGAAGCTTGAGGGTCTCACGGAGCGGCAGCTCCGCACGCCGATGACGCCCACCGGCACCAACCTGCTGGGGGTCCTCAAGCACGTCTCCTCGGTGGAGGTCGAGTACTTCACCGACTGCTTCGGCCGGCCCTCCGGGATCGAGATGCCGTGGTTCGAGGACAGCGCCGAGCCCAACGCGGACATGTATGCCACGGCCGAGGAATCGGTGGAGTGGGTTTTCGCGCTCGCGGACCGCTGCGCCACAGCAACTGATGCGGCGATCAAAGGGCTGGACCTGGCCGCCGTCGGGCACGTGCCGTGGTGGACGAACGGGACGGTGACGCTCGGCCGGCTGCTGGTGCACATGGTGGCCGAGTACCAGCGGCACCTGGGGCACGTGGACATCGTGCGGGAACTGCTCGACGGTGCCGCCGGCCTGGCCCCCGGCAATTCCAACCTCCCCGGCGAGGGGGACGGTGTTTCGGCAGACTGGTGGGCCGGGTACACCGAGCGGCTGCGGCAGATTGCGGTGGACGCGCCGGACACGTTGCCGAACACCCCCAACACGTGAGTCCGCTATCCGGCCGGCAGCTCCGAGATCTGGAACGTGGCCCAGGCCGGATCGGCCACGGTGGCCAGGCGGCCGAAGGGCGTGTCCATCGGGCCGTCCAGCACGGCCCCGCCCTGCGCCCGGACGAGGTCCACGGCGGCATCGGCGTTCTCCACGATGAAGTACGGGCGCCAGAAGGAGTCGGTGCCCTCGGGGAACCAGTCGCGCGGGGCATCGCACAGTCCGGCGGTCGCGGCCTCACCCGGGTGGTTGTTGGCGTAGCACCCGCCTTCAGTACCGTCGCCGGCGTCGTCGGTCGCGACGGTCTCGCCGGCCTCGTCTGACTGCTCGCTCGCACCGGCACCTGTGTCCGCGCCGGCCTCCTGGCCGTCGTCCCCCAGCAGCGTCGGCTCCCATCCCCAGACCGTCCGGTAGTACTCGGCATCGGCGTCGTAGTCGAAGCTCATGACCTCGAACCAGACCGGGGCACCGACGGTGCCGTCCAGGACGAAGCCCTCGAAACCGTCCGCCTGCCAGATGCCCATGCCTTCCCCACCGGGGGTGATCACCACACCCATCGAGCCGAGGCCGGGCATCGGCATGGCAGGGACGATCACGCTGCCGCCCGCCGCGGCGGTGTCCGTCAGGGACTTCTCGATGTCATCGCTCTTGAGGTAGACGGTCCACGCGGCAGGCTGATCGGCGTCGGACTCCATCTGGGACATGGCACCGCCCACGGACGCACCGTGGCGGGTGATCATGTGATAGTTGGCGAAGTCCGGTCCCATGTCCTCGAACTCCCAGCCGAACAGGGACTGATAGAAGCCCTGGACGGCATCGAGGTCCGGGACACCGAGGTCCACCCAGACGGGTGACCCGGCGGTGATGCCGGTTTGAGCGGTACTGGCGGCGGGGCTGGTGTTCGCGGTCATGGTGGTCTCCTGGTGACGGCGGAGGATGGCGGGGCCGGTTGGTCTCGCCGGGCTCGGAGGGATCAGGCCGGTGGGCGGTACCGGGGCATCATCGACGGCAGCGCGCTGAGCATCGGGAACTGCCACGGGGCCGCGAAGTCCAGGCTCAGCGCCACGGTGGCCGAGGCCGTGAGTGGTTGGGGATGGACGCCGACGGCGGGGCGCGGGTTGGCCAGGTGCTCCACCGGTTCCGCAGTGGCCGGCACGGCCGTGGCCAGCAGCCACGGTGCGGAGGCGACGAGGGGCAACCGGAACGAGCCCTCGCCGAGGCGGAGGACGCCCGTCACCGGCAGGCCGGCAGGCGACGGGGCCGGGTAGAAGCCGATCCAGACCAGCGATTCCAGGCCAGGGCCGCCGCGCAGGTGCGGCGGCAGGCGGATGGTGCCGTGGACGGTCCCGAGCTGTCCGGTAGCGGGATTCGGGACCCCCTCGGTCAGGTCGGCCTCCGAGATGCCGGGCGGGAGCACGGCGAACGGGGCCAACGTGGTGGTGGTGAGGGTGTCCGCGAGGCGGCGCAGCTCCGAGGGGGCCACGCCCACCGCGTCACGGAAACGGCGGGTGAACGTACCGGGGGAGGAGAACCCCACCTCATGGCAGATGTCCACCACGGAGTGGTCCTCCGTCAGGAGCAGTTCCTTGGCCCGGTGGAACCGGACTCCGGCGAGGAAGCGGTTGGGGGTGACACGCAGCTGCTGGGCGAACATCCGGGTGAAGTGGAACTGGCTGTAGCCGGCGGCATCGGCCATGTCCGCGACCGTGATGGGCTCGGTGGCATGGGTGGCAATGAACCGGGCGGCCCGCTGCGCCGCGGCCTCGTGCTCTCCGCGCTGGTCTTTCACGGACCTAGTGTGGTGGCGGGCCGCGGTTGTTGTCAGCATGTCATGTGCTCCGAATCCGGCCTGGCCCGGGTGGCGGTTCAGCCGGCGGGCATCTCCGAGGACATCCAGAGGATCTCCCACTGGTGACCGTCCGGGTCCGTGAAGGTGCGCCCGTACATCAGGCCGGCATCCACCATCTCCTGCGCGGGGTTCGGGTCACTGGGCGGAACCTCGGTGGCTCCGGCGGCCAGGGCGGCGTCCACGAAGGGGTCCACGTTCTCCTGGGCCGCTGCGTCCAAGGCGATGATCGCGCCGTTGGCGGCCTGCGTGTCGGCCACCGGCTTGCCGTTGAGGAAGCTGGCGTAGAAGTCCCGGGTCAGCAGCATCACGGTGACATGGGGGCTGAAGGAGAGCGAGAGCGCGTTCTCATCGGAGTAGTCCTCCGAGATGCGCACCCCCACTGCGGTCCAGAATGTCCTCGCCGCAGCCACGTCCTGGATGGGCAGGTTGACGTAGATGTTCGAGCCGATGCCCGTGCTGGTCTGGTTCATGGAAACGACCCTAGGACTGCGTGGTCCCCGGGCCGACTCCAATCCTGCGCAGCCCGACCCTTCAACTGGGGAACCGCCTGAGGAGGCACACTGAGTGGGCAGGACACGCCGATAACGCGGGGACGTTATCGGCGTGTCCTGCCCACTCAACAGGCTGGTGTTGGGCGCCAAGGCGGGGCGGATCAGGCCAGGGCGAGTCCCTGCACCGGGGCCAGCTTGGCTGCCCGCTGCGAGGGGGCCACCGAGGCGAGCAGCCCGGCCAGCACGGACACCCCCACGATCACGGCCAACTCCCACCAGGGGACGACCGGCCAGACGATCGACTGACCGATCCCGGCCGCCATCGGCCCGAAGACCGTGTGGGCACCCAGGCCGCCGTAGACGGTGCCCAGGGCGCAGCCGATCAGTGCCGCCACCCCCGAGATCAACACGGCCTCCAGGGCCAGCATGCCGCGGAGCCCGCGCCGGGTCAGGCCGAGGGCCCGCATCAGCGAGTTCTCCCGTGAGCGCTCGATGGCGGACAGGGACAGGGTGTTGGCCACGCCGATCAGGGCGATCAGCACCGAGACGGCGAGCAGGGCCGTGACCACCATGAGCATGCCGTCGATCACCACGGAGAACATCAGCCGGATGCTGAGATCCCCGGAGATCTTGTCCTGGGAGACCCCGGCAGCCTGCGCGATGCCGGTGTTCAGCTCTTGCAGGCCGTCCATGGTGACCGTGTCCGAGGCGTTGAGCCAGAGTTGCGGTGCCGCGCCGGCATTCTCCGCCAGACCGATCGACTGAGCATCCTCAAGGGTGATCACGGGCCGCACGGCGGAGGAGGCGCTCTGGATGACCTCGAGCTCGAGGGAACCGCTGGCGCCGGTGACGGTCACGGTGTCCGTCTCGACGGTGTTGGGCATCAGGATGGTCCCGGGTTCGCCGAGCCGGTCGGCGCCCTCGCCCTCCGGCATGCCGGAGACGACGGACCGCAGGTCCGCAGGGTCGGCGGCATAGACGGGCGTGCCGGCGTCGGAACCCTCGCGCGAGGCCGAACCGTCGCCTGCTGCAGGCTCGGTCACACCGGCCGGCAGCAGCAGGGCTGCGGCGTCGATCCCCTCCACCTGCGCCACGTTGTCCCGGGCCGTCTGGGCCTCGGTGGAATCCAGGCCTGCGCCGCCGGCGGCGGAGGATCCGGGGGCAGCGGAACCGTCACCGGACTGCGGGGCGGCGTCCACGGCGGACTCGTTGCCGTTGCCGGGTACGAGCTCCACCTGCAGGTCCACGGGGAATTCCGTGGCGAAGATGGTGTCCATCTGCTGCTGGGCGGTGCGCCCGCCCGTGAGCATCATGGCCACCAGGGTGGTGCCGATCAGCAGGGCCGCGGCCGTGGAGGCGGTCCGGCCCGGATTGCGGGTGGCGTTGAGGCGGGCCATCCGGCCGGGCACTCCGGCCGGGCGGGCCATCAGCCCGGCCACGGAGACGACCGCGGGCACGAACAGCACGGCGAGCATGAGCACACCCACGAAGGACAGTGCGCCGCCGGCCACGGCGATCGCGAGATTGGCCTCGGCTGCGCCCCAGACCAGACCGGCCACGCCGGCCGCCAGGAACAGGGTGCCGAAGACCAGGCGCAACGCACCGGCCCGGTTGCCGACGGCGGCGTCCTCGCGGGGGCGCATGGCCTCCAGCGGGGAGACGCGCGTGGCCGCCAGGGCGGCGGACATCGACGCGAGGATCGTCATGACCATGCCCACGGCCACGCAGGCGAGAAGATCGCGGGGGTTGACCTCGAAGGTCAGGAACCCGAAGCCCTCGTTGGTGGAGCCCCAGAGGACGAGGGCCGCCACGATCCCGCTGGCCAGGGCGGAACCGATGATCGCGCCGAGGATGCCGATGACGCCGGCCTCGACCAGCACGGATCCGCGCACCTGCCGGCGGGAGGCACCCAGGGCCCGTTGCAGGGCCAAGTCGCGGGACCGCTGGGCCACGAGCACGGAGAAGGTGTTGGAGATGACCATCGCGGTGACGAGCAGGGCGATCACGGCGAAGGCACCGAGCACCCACACGAAGACATTGGAGCCGGCCATCTGGGCGACCTGCTCCTGGGCCTGCACGTCCGGGGTGGCCACGGTGACGGCCATCCCCTCGGTCTCGGCGAACTCCTGCAGGGCGGCCTGGACGGCGGCCTGGTCGGCCCCGCCCTCGAGGCTGATCAGGACGTACTCGGCGTAGTCCTGGCCGAGGACCTCCTCCGGGTCGACCGCCCCCTCGCCGGCGGCACCGGCATCGGGAGCCATCGCCTGGACGGCGTCGAGCTTCAGGGCCTCGGCGAGGGCGCCGTCCATCTTCAGCTGGATCGCGCCGATCGCAGCGGGATCCTGGGAGACCTCAGTCAGCCCGGACACGGTGACCTTGCGGCCGGCCGAGTCAGCGGACATGCCGGACATCAGGAAGGTGGAGGAGCCGACGTCGAGCCCGAAGTTCTCGGCGGTGCGCTCATCCACGGTGATCTCCGTGGTGGAGCCGGCGGCGGGATACTCGCCGGCCGTGAGTGGTTCGGCCACCAGGGAGGTGTCCTCGGGGACGGTGGAGGCCATGGCGAAGTCGGAGTCGGGGCTCCAGGTGCCCTCGCCCTCCGCGTCGGAGGGACGCTGGACGCCGACCGAGCTGACCACGTGGGCGTACGCGTCCTTCACGCCGTCCACGTCCTGCAGGGGGCCGGGCTCGGAGGAGGTCCCCGCCACCTCGGCCATGGAGGTCATGGCATCGAACGTGTCGCCGGACCCGGAGGACGGGCCGACCACCAAGTCGGCCTTGGAATAGGTGGCGCCGATGGAGTTGCGCAGGCTGGCCGGGGAGGAGGAACCCACGAGCAGCGCGGAGGCCAGGAACGTCACGCCGATGGTGATGGCCAGCAGCACCGAGATGTAGCGGCGCGGCTGGTCCCTCAGTTGGGACAGGGCGAGCTTCAGCATGGCTCAGGCGCCTCCGACCATGTTCAGCTTCGCCAAGGAGGCCAGCACGTTGTCCGGGGTGGGGTCCGTGATCTCGCCGGCGAGCTGGCCGTCCGCCAGCAGGACCACGCGGTCGGCGTAGGCGGCAGCGGCCGGATCGTGGGTGACCATGATGATGGTCTGGCCCATCTCCCGGGAGGAGCGGCGCAGCAGGGAGAGCACCTCGGCACCGGTGGCGGAGTCAAGGTTGCCGGTCGGCTCGTCCCCGAACACCACGTCCGGGCGGGTCAGCAGGGCCCGGGCCACGGCCACGCGCTGCTGTTGGCCGCCGGAGAGCTGGTGGGGCTTGTGCTTGAGGCGGTCCGTCAGGCCGAGGATCCCCACGACGTCGGCCATCCAGGCCTGGTCCACCGGCTTGCCGGCCAGGTCCAGGGGCAGCACGATGTTCTGCTCGGCTGTCAGGGTGGGGACGAGGTTGAAGGCTTGGAAGACGAAGCCGATCCGGTCGCGGCGCAGCCGGGTCAGCTCGGTGTCGTTCAGGCCGGTGATCTCCTGGCCTCCGAGCACGATGGAGCCGGAGTCCGCGGTGTCGAGGCCGGCGAGGCAGTGCATGAGGGTGGACTTGCCGGAACCGGAGGGGCCCATGATGGCGGTGAAGCGGCCCTCGGCGAAGTCCACGTCCACGCCGGCGAGGGCGTGGACCACAGCCTCGCCCTTGCCGTAGGTCTTGACGAGGCCGCGGGCCGAGATGGCGGTGGAGGGCGTGCCGGGGGAAGAGGAGGTGGTGGAGGCGATGACGTCCGTACTGGTATCCATGCCACCCACTCAACCGGTTTCACCGCCGCAATGAATCCACCGACGGGCCCGTTCCGTGGCCAATCAGGGTCATCCTCAGGGATGACTCGGGGTCCTCCCGGACTCGGGGGTAGCATTCGACGGTGCGGGGGCCGAGTCCGGAGCCCGAGAACAGGGATGTCCAGCAGAAGGTGGAGGCCGTCAGTGGATGTGGTCATGGCGGCTCTGCCGATCGTGCTGACCTTAGGACTACTCCCGACGAAACTCCCCTCCTGGGTGGCGCCCGGTGTGGGCCTGGCGGCCGCGCTGGTGGTCGCCGTGGCCTGGTTCGCCACCCCGTGGTCCGACGTGGGGGCGGCCTTCGGCGGCGGCGCCGGGACGGTCGTGGAGGTGCTGGCCATCATCGGAGGCGGCATCCTGCTGTCCCGGGTCATGGACCGCACCGGCGGCCAGCAGCGGATCGCGATCTGGCTCTCTGCCGGCGGCGGGCCCACCGTCTCCACGGCGCTGCTGATGGTGACGGGCGTGGTGCCGTTCCTGGAATCCGTGACGGGCTTCGGGGTGTCCGTGATCATCGGGCTGCCGCTGCTGCTGGCCCTGGGATTCACGCCCCTGCGGGCGGCGCTGCTCTCCCTGCTCGGCCTGACGGTGGCCCCGTGGGGATCCATGGCCCCCGGCACCCTGCTCGGCGCCGAGATCGCCGGTGTCCCGCTGCTGGACATGGGCCTGGCCTCCGGAGCCTTCAACATCGTGGCCTTCGTGGGCGGCGGGGCCCTGGCCGCCATCGTGGCGGGACGCGGCTCCCACGAGGTGGGAGCCCACCGGGGCGAGCTGACGTGGAAGACCTACGCCGTGTGGGCAGCCACCGGGTTCACCGCCGGACTCGTCCAGGGCGCGGTGATCGTGCTGGCCAACCTGCTGCTCGGCACGGCCGTGGCCGGCGCCGTCGGTTCCCTGGTCATGGCCGCGCTGTGGGCCGTGGTCATCAGCCGGGGCAAACTCCAGCCCACCCCCTGGCGCTATCTGTCCCCGTACCTGATCCTGCTCCTCGGGACCATCACCGGTCAGGTCATCGAGCGGACCCTGCTGCCCAACGGCGTGGGGGCCGTGCTGGGCTCCCCGGCCCTGTGGTCCATCAGCGGTGCCCTCGCGGGTGTGTGGATCCTGGCCATGGAACGGCACCACCGCTGGCTGCTGCCGCGTGAGACCGGGCGGATGTGGCTGGGCACGGCCATCCCGACCGGTCTCTACCTGCTGCTGGGCTACGCCATCTCCGGTGGCGGGCTGGCGGACAGCCTGGCCGCCGCCCTCACCTCCCTCGGGGGTGGATTCCTGTTCCTGGTGCCGTTCATCGGTGGACTCGGCGGCTACATCACCGCCTCCAACACGGGGGCGAACTCGATGTTCGGTGGCACCCAGACTGCCGCCGCCCACGCCCTCGGGGTGGAGCCGCTCTGGGTCATGGGCGGGCAGAACGCCGCCGCCGGCCTCGGCTGCCTGACGAGCCCCGCCCGGATCGAGCTGGCCTACCGGCTGGCTCAACCCCACGTGCGCGAGGACACCCCCGGGCGGATGCTCAGCCGGGGCGCCCTGCTGCGGGTCACCATGCCCTTCTTCCTGGCCTGCCTGGTGATCTGGGGCTTCGCCTGCCTGCTGTTCCTGCCCGCCGCTGGGTGATCCCGGTTACGGCGTGACCAGGCCCGCCCGGTAAGCCGTCACCACGGCCTGGACGCGGTCCCGGGCCCCGAGCTTGGCGAGCACCCGGCCCACGTGGGTCTTCACAGTGGCCTCGGACAGGAACAGCCCTGCGGCGATCTCCTGGTTGGAGTCACCGCGCGCCATCAGCATGAGCACCTCGCGCTCCCGCGGCGTCAGCGAATCCACGGAGGCCGTCTCCCGTTGGCGCCGGTCGTCGGCGGCCTGATCGCGGCGCAGGGTCGGGGCCATGTGGTCCAGGAGGCGGCGCGTGGTGGAGGGGGCGATCACGGCGTCCCCGCGGTGCACCGTGCGGATCGCCGCGAGCAGCTCTTCCGGCGGCGCATCCTTCAGCAGGAACCCGGACGCCCCCGCCTCGATCGCCTCCAACGCGTATTCGTCCAGGTCAAACGTGGTCAGCACCACGACGCGCGGTCCCGCCGGTTCCCCGGCGGCGGCACCACCCAGCGAACTCGGGTGGGCGGCGCGGCCGCTCCCGGGTCCGTCCGAGGTGGCGCGACCGCCCGAGGCGGCGCGACCGGCAGCGGTCGGCGCGGGGCCGGCGTCGGGCGATGGGGGCAGCAGTGCACGCGTGGCGGAGATGCCGTCCATCTGCGGCATGCGGATGTCCATCAGCACCACGTCGGCACTGCGGACGGCGGGGGAGGCCACGGCGTCCCGGCCGTTGGAGGCCTCGGCCACGACCTCGAGGTCAGGCTGGGAGTTGATGAGCATGGCCAGGCCGGAGCGGACGAGCTGCTGGTCGTCCACCAGGGCCACGCGAATGGCTGCGGGTTGCTGGGTCTCGGTCACGTGTCCATCATCTCCTGTCCGGTGCTTCCCGCCGTGCGGATGTGCACGGGCGGCATCTCAGATCTCCTGGTACGGCACGGCGGCGCGGACGGAGAATCCACCGCCCTGCCGGGGACCGGCCTGGACGGTGCCGCCGAACAGGGCGATGCGTTCTCGCAGGCCGAGGAGGCCCTGCTGGGAGCCCTTGGTGGACTCCGAGGCGGCGGCTCCGCGGCCGTTGTCCGTGACCTCGATCTCGAGGCCGGTGCTGGTCCAGCTCAGCAGTACCGTGGCCCGGGCGTTCGGGCCACCGTGGCGGACCGTGTTGGTCAGGGACTCCTGCACGGCGCGGTAGGCCGCCAGCTCGCCGCCCGTCGGCAGGGCCCGGCGGGCGTTGCCCTCCACCGTGTAGTCCACGTCCAGGCCGGTCAGGCGGATGGTGCTGATCAGATCCTCGAGGTCCACCAGCCCAGGCTGCGGGTGGAACTCGGTGGCCTCCGGTCCGCGCAGCACGCCCAGCAGCCGGCGCATCTCCCCCAGGGCCTTGCGCCCGGTCTCGGAGATGGTACCCAGGGTGGTCACGGCCACCTGCGGGTCGTGTGCGCCGGCGTACCGGCCGCCGTCGGCCTGGGTGATGATCACCTGCAGCGAGTGGGCGACGATGTCATGCATCTCCCGCGCGATGTGGTTCCGCTCGTCCGCGGCCGCCAGCTCGCGTTCCTGGGCCGCCTCCACCTCGAGCTGCCGGGCCCGGTCCCGCAGTTGCTCCATGGCCAGGCGGCGGGTGCGGGCGAGGTCACCGAAGGCCCATGCCGCCAGCACGATCGCTGCGGCCCCCACGGCGAAGGACGCGGCGATCACGGCCTGCTGGACTGAATCGGAGTACATCGACGCGTTGGCGGAGATCAGGTCGGCGCCCGGATCCAGGAAGGACGGCGGGGCGTAGGCGATCTTGAGCCCGTTGAGCACGGCGCCGGCCAGCGCCGTGCCGAGCCCGGCGAACGAGGCCCATCGGGGCCCGTTCGCGGCGAGGTTGTGCACCATCATCGGGACGATCACGATCGAGGGCAGCAGGTCGGGGCCGATCAGCAGCTGCAGTAGGCAGAAGAACACCGTGGTGCCGGCCGCCAGCACGGGCCGCCACCGGCGGATGGCCCACGGGACGAGCTGGCCGACCGAGATGATGAACGCCAGTATCTCCCAGCCCATGGACGACGCGCCCGAACCCGGCATGGGGGCCGCAGCCCCGATCGACAGCGTGGAGAAGAGGAGCACCAACACGCACGCCACCAGCACATCCGTGATGACGGGGTGGTGGCGGAAGAAGGTGTCGATCCGGCGCAGAGGGTTCACGGTGGACACCCTAGGCCGAACAGCGGCTCACGGACGTCATCCCGCGGTCCCGTCTTGGGCGCGGGCCCTCCACCTGCCGGACCAGGGACAGGGTAGGGCAGGACCGGCGTCTCCGGGCCGGTGCGGTCAGTACTTGCGCAGGTCCCACGGACCCTGGCCGGTCTGTTCGGCCCGGAGCCGTGCGCCGATGGCGGCCGCCAGGTCGGCCAACCCGCCGCTGGAGTCCCCGAGAGCCCGGACGACCAGCCCCGGCCCCCGGAGCAGGGTGCACCCGGCGTGCAGATCAGGGAAGCCGCTGATGGTGTCCCGGATGTTAGCGAGGGTCTCGCCGCCGATGCCGGGGCCAACGGCGGCGAGGGAGAGCAGGTGCGTACGGCCGTCGAACCACCCCATCCCAGTGGGGTCGGCGGTCCCCGGTCGCAGGACGAGGTTGTCCCACAGCAGCAGCCGGGACTCCAGCCACAGTCGGGTGAACAACCGTACCTCCTGATAGCGGAACGGCTCCCCGGTCTCCGACCAACCGGGAGTGACGATCTCCGCGGTGAAGAAGGACGACCCTGCGGCCAGCTCGACGTCCGTGATCTGCCGGTAGTGCGCGTTCTCATAGGCGATCAGCTGGTCCGGGACGTACTCCAGCCGGGCCCCGGGGGCGAGCACGAAGCGTTGATGCTGGTGTGCCGGGCCCTGCGGGGTCCGGTAGACCTTGGTGGCCGACTGAGTGGTGAGGAGCGCGCTCGAGTCCGGGCCGCCGTCGTATCCCACCTCGTAGAGGTCATCCCCGAGGTAGCCACCGCCGGGATTGATGATGGTGAAAACGGCCTGGCCGCTGCCGTCCGGATGGTGCGGTCGCAGCACGCGCAGGGCGCCGGAGTGGAATTGCCCCGTGGCCACGCTCCGTCCGGAACCGGACCGCTCGACCTGCAGCCGGAGGGCACCCGTGGCCTGTGCCATGCCTCCGGATCCTCAGCCGGCCAGGTCGGACATCAGGACATCGTGCCGGATCCACTCCAGGACGGCGGCCAGCCCCTCGTCGGTCCTGAGGTTCGTGAGGCAGAACGGCCGGTCGCCGCGGAACGAGGCGGAATCGGACACCATCACCTGCAGATCGGCGCCCACATAGGGTGCCAGATCCGTCTTGTTGATGATGAACAGGTCCGACTTGATCATGCCCTGTCCAGCCTTGCGGGGGATCTTCTCCCCCTGAGCCACGTCGATGATGTAGATCGAGAAGTCGGCCAGCTCCGGGCTGAAGGTGGCGGAGAGGTTGTCCCCGCCGGACTCGACGAAGATCACCTCGAGGTCGGGGAACCGCTGCTTCAGTTCGTCGATGGCCGCCTCGTTCATGGACGTGTCCTCACGGATGGCCGTGTGCGGGCAGCCGCCGGTTTCCACCCCGATGATCCGGGATTCCGGCAGAACCGAGTTCGCCGCAAGGATGCGGGCATCCTCGATGGTGTAGATATCGTTCGTGATGGCGGCCATGGAGATCTCGGCGCTCATGGCGCGGGTGATCCGCTCCACGAGCTGGGTCTTGCCAGCGCCCACGGGGCCGCCGACGCCGATGATGATCGGTTCGCTCATGATGTGGTGCTCAACTTTCCTCGGTCGGTTCGTCTGCTGGGTGGTGGTGAGCTGGGGTGCAGGGTCAACTCATGAACATTCGTGCCCGCAGGTGTTCGTGCCGCATCTGGGCCACCTCCAGTCCAGGCGCCGTGGTGCCGAAATCCTCCAGCGGCAGCCGCAGGACCCGTTCGGCCGAGACGGTCATGATGGGACGGAGACGGCCGAGGATCCGCTGCCCCGCCATCTGTCCGAGTGGGACGGCACGGACGGCGTTCTGCACCAGTGAGGAGACGGTCCCGGCCAGATAGGCGTGGAGGACCATACTGAGCGGGATCCCGCACCGGGTGGCGGCGAGGGCGAAGACGAGACAGTAGTGCCGCGGCCAGGGGCCGGGGCCGGCCTCGGGCAGTGCCGCCGGCACCAGTTTGGCCAGTTGGGTGCCCATGGTCACGCTGGCCCGATGGATCTGGGCGGGCACGACGGCGGCATCCAGCATCGCGTCCACCTCACCGACCGGAAGCTCGCCGGTGGCTGCCACCCGCATGGCCAGGGCATCAGTGGTGCACAACTGGGTCTGGAGATACCCCAGCAGCCAGGATTCCACGCCGGCCTCGTTCGTCACCGTGCCTGCGGCCAGGTAGGACTCGAGCCCGAAGGAGTGGCTGAAGGCCCCGGTCGGCAGGGCGCTGTCCCCCAGCCGCAGCAGGATGGCCAGGTGGCCGGGGTCAGTGGGTGTGCTCGGCATGGCGGAAGGGTTCGGATATGACGCGCTCATGCCGGCTGTAGGGCACGACATGGGAGTCCAGGAAGGCCTGAACGGTGTGGTCGTACTGGACCACCATGACGGCGTGACCCCACTCCTCGTCGTCCTCGAAGAACTGGGCCTGGAGGTGCCGGTTGCCCAGGGAATGTGCTGTGAACAGCCCCTGACGCAGGGTGGACGGGGCGATCACGAGCACGTCCGTCGGCAGCACCGAGACCACCACGGCGCCGTCCCCGTCCAGCACCAGCACGTCCCCGTCCCGCAGGTCGGGACTGCAGGACGGCAGCCGCAGGCCGAGCTCACGGCCGTGGTCCGTGGTCAGCCGCTGGATCCGCTGGGTCAGGGCCGCGCCGGGGAGGGACACCGTCTCGCGGTGTGCCGTCTCGAGCCGGGCCTGTTGCGCAGGGTCGGCGTCGGCGAGGTTGAACAGGACGGTCGTGATGATCATGCAGGCTCCGGGTCTCGGGAATCGGCGGGGATGTGGTGTGCGGCCGTGATGCGGGTCGGGACCTGCTCAGAACAGGAAGTACCGCTGGGCCATCGGCAGGGTCTCCGCGGGATCACACGTGACGTCCTCGCCGTCCACCGCCACCCGGTAGGTCTGCGGGTCCACGGTGATCTCGGGCGTCGCGTTGTTCAGCACCATGTCCTGCTTGCGCAGGTCCCGGCATCCGGACACCGCGCGGATGGTCTTCCGCAGTCCCAGTTGCTCCGGGACGCCGGCGTCGATCGCGGCCCGGGACAGGAAGGTGATGGAGGAGGAGGACACGGCCCGGCCGTGGGCGGCGAAGGCCGGGCGCAGCAGCTGCGGCTGGGGGGTGGGGATCGAGGCGTTGGGATCCCCCATCACGGAGTGGGCGATCTGACCACCCTTGATGACCAGGTCAGGCTTGACCCCGAAGAAGGCCGGGTCCCACAGGACCAGGTCCGCGAACTTGCCCGGCTCCACCGAGCCGACCGAGTCCGCGATGCCCTGGGCGAGGGCCGGGTTGATCGTGTACTTGGCGACGTACCGCCGGATGCGGAGGTTGTCGTTGGCCTCCGGGGACGGGCCGTGTTCATCGATGGGGCCGCGGCGGTCTTTCATGGCTGAGGCGAGTTGCCACGTGCGGATGATGACCTCGCCGACCCGGCCCATGGCCTGGGAGTCGGAGGACATGATGGAGAAGACGCCCAGATCGTGCAGGACGTCCTCCGCCGCAATGGTCTCGGGACGGATCCGGGAGTCGGCGAAGGCCACGTCCTCGGGGATGTCCGGGTTGAGGTGGTGACACACCATGAGCATGTCCAGGTGCTCTTCGGCGGTGTTGCGGGTGAACGGGATCGTGGGGTTGGTGGAGGCGGGCAGGACGTTCTCGTGCCCGGCGATGGCGATGATGTCCGGGGCGTGCCCGCCCCCGGCCCCCTCGGTGTGGAAGGTGTGGATGACCCGGCCTCCGATCGAGGCCACCGTGTCCTCGAGGAAGCCGCACTCGTTCAGGGTGTCCGTGTGGATGGCCACCTGGACGTCGTACTCGTCGGCCACGGCCAGGGACGTGTCGATGGCGGCATGCGTGGCCCCCCAGTCCTCGTGGATCTTCAGGCCCACGGCCCCGGCCCGGATCTGCTCGGCCAGCGGCTCGGCAGCGCTGGCGTGGCCCTTGCCGAGGAACCCCAGGTTCATGGTCAGCCCCTCGGCGGCCTCCAGCATGCGGTGCAGGTGCCAGGGGCCCGGGGTCACCGTGGTGGCCTTGGTGCCCTCGGCGGGGCCGGTACCACCGCCGATCATGGTGGTGATGCCGCTGGCCAGCGCCGTGGGCACCTGTTCGGGAGAGATGAAGTGGATGTGGGTGTCGATCCCCCCGGCGGTGAGGATCTTGCGCTCGCCGGCGATGATCTCCGTGGCCGGGCCGATGGTGATGTCCACCCCGTCCTGGATCCCGGGGTTGCCGGCCTTGCCGATGCGGAGGATGTGCCCGTCCCGGAGGGCGACGTCGGCCTTGTAGACCCCTGTGTGGTCGACGATGACGGCGTTGGTGATGACCGTGTCCGGAATGCCCTCGTCCCGGGTGACCTGGCCGTTCTGGCCCATCCCGTCCCGGATGACCTTGCCCCCGCCGAAGACGACCTCCTCGCCGTGGACGGTGCGGTCCCGTTCGATCTCCAGGAACAGGGAGGTGTCCGCGAGCCGGATCCTGTCCCCGGTGGTGGGGCCGTAGAGGTCGGCATACTGCCGGCGGAGAATCTGCCGGCTCATGCGCTTCCACCGTCCGCCGCGCTGTCGACGGCCGCCTCGGCAGGGCGGTCGAGCGGACCGTTGACCAGGCCGCGTAATCCGTGGACCTCGCGCCGCCCGCCGAGGGGAATGATTCGCACGGTGCGGGGATCGCTCGGTTCGAAACGGGCGGCGGTGCCGGCCGGGATGTCGAGGCGGTGGCCGTATGATGCCCCACGGTCGAAACGCAGTGCGGCATTGACCTCGGCGAAGTGGAAGTGTGAGCCGACCTGGACCGGCCGGTCGCCGGTGTTCAGGACGGAGATCTCCACAGCATCCCGCCCCGCGTTGAGGGTGATGGGTTCGTCGAACAGCAGGTATTCACCGGGGATCATTCGCGCTCCCTGATCGGGTCGTGGACGGTGACCAGCTTGGTGCCGTCCGGGAAGGTGGCCTCGACCTGGACGTCGTGGATCATCTCGGCCACGCCCTCCATCACCTCGTGCCGGGAGAGGATGGTCGAGCCGTAGGACATCAACTCGGCCACCGACCGGCCATCGCGGGCGCCCTCGAGCAGCTCGTAGGTGATGATGGCCACGGCTTCCGGGTAGTTCAGTCTCAGACCGCGGCCCTGGCGTCGCCGCGCCAGATCCGCGGCGACCACGATCATGAGCTTTTCCTGCTCGCGTGCCGTCAGCCTCATGACCTCAGGCTAGGCAGGCGGCGTTTCGGGAGTGTTTCCGTGGGGCGGCCGGATGGTTTCGTCGTCCCGGCAGGTCCCCCGAAGCCAAGGGAATACCCCGTTGTCGTCCCGGTCGACCTCACGGAGGACGGCTCCCTCGGGACCCGGGTGAAGTCGAAGGACGCGATCGCAGGCCGACCCCAGACGACCGAGGTCGTGTCCGATGAGCAGCACGCCCGCACCTGCCTCTGCGGTGTCGCGGAACCGGCCCAGCAGCGTCTCGGCGCAGTCCTCGTCCACCATCGAGAACGGTTCGTCCGCGATGATGGCCTGGGGCTCCAGGGCAAGGGTCCGGGCCACGCAGAAGCGCTGGAGCTGGCCACCGGAGACCTCGTGGGGCCGCCGGTCAAGCAGGACGGGATCGAGCCCCAGCGAGTGCACCAGTTCCGCCACGTCCACCGGGATGCCGGCCAGCCGGGCCGGGAGCGCCACGATGTCGCGGAGCCGCGCCCGGGGGTCCATGGCCTGGCGGGGATGCTGGGAGATCCATCCGACCAGCCGGCGGGTGGCGGGGGAGAGGTCCAGCCCGGCCCCGGACAGGGCTCGGCCCTGGAGCTCGAGATGGCCGCGGTAGGGGGCCTCCAAGAGGGCCAGCACGGCGGCCAGTGAGGACTTCCCGACGCCGGATGGTCCCGTCAGCCCGACCAGCTCGCCCGAGCTGATCTCCAGGTCCGTCGGGGCCAGCAGGTCCCGTTCCCGGTGGCGCACGGTGGCACCGCGAGCGGCCACCACCACCGGCCCGTCGGCCGGAGTCCTGGCCCGGACCCTGGCGGGGCGGATCGAGGGCAGCACCCCCTCCGGGGTGCCCGTGGACATGGCGCGGCCATCGGACAACCGGGTCACGCGATGGGCCCACCGGCGGGCCCACCCGGAGTCGTGGGTCACCACCAGCACGGTGTGCCCGGACCGCGCATAGTGGGCCAGCATTCCGCCGACGAGATCGGCGGACTCCCGGTCGAGGCCGGTGGTGGGTTCGTCGGCCATCAGGACGGGCGGGTGATTCACCATGGCCGCCAGCAGGTTCAACCGGCCCAGCTGGCCGCCGGAGAACTGGTGGGGGTAGTTCCCCAGGATGGCCGGATCGATTCCCGCCGCCGTGGCCAGCTCCTCCAGCTGCCGGGCCGGGTCGGCCAGTCGGTGCGGGTGGGCGAAGCCTAAGGACGGACCGGAGCGGCGGGGCTGGTGCTGCGCCTGGCCGAGCTGGGTCCGCAACGTCAGTGTGGGTGAGAAGGCGCCGCCGGCAGCCTGCGGGGCACAGCCGATCCACCGGCCGGCCAGTCGGCGGCGCGCCCGCGCCGGGGTGCGGACCAGGTCGGCCATTGCACCACCGGGTACCCCGGGGCCCGAGAGCCGTGCCTCGCCGTCGACGGCGGCCCCGGCGGGCAGGCTGCCGGTCAGCGCCGATACGAGGGTGGACTTCCCGGCCCCGCTGGGGCCGAAGAGGACGTGTAGCTCCCCCGGGACGGCGTCGAGGTCGATGCCGTCGAGGACCACCGTTCCACCCAGGGCGACGGTGAGCCCGCGGACGGTGATGCCCGCAGACTCGTGCTCGTGCCGGTGTTCGTGCCGGTGTCCAGTCCCGGGCCCGTATCGAGGTCCTGCCGACGGGCCGGACACGGGTACCGGACTGCGGCGGCCACGGAGCTCACGCATGGCTGACCCGGGACCGGAACAGTCCGGCCAGGCTGACGGTGGTGAGGACCAGGAGGCCGGCTGGAACGGCGAGCGACCACCACGAGCCCGAGAGCAGCGACTCCTGCCCGAACTGGAGCAGGGAACCCAGAGACGGGAGGTGGGGTGGCATTCCGAGACCGAGGAACGTCAGTGTGGACTCATGCCAGACCGCATGCGGGACCAGCAGGCCCGAGGCCACCCCCAAGTGACCCAGCACCCGCGGAAGTCCGACGTGCCGAATCAGCTGGGCCCGGGTGAAGCCCTGTGAGACGGCGGCCCGGAATTGGTCTTGCTGGCGCAGGGACAGGATCTCGGAGCGCACCATCCGCGCGGTCTGGGTCCAGTGCGTGAGCATGACGACCATGACGATCGCCAGGAGCGAGCCCCGGAAGAACGAGGCCACCACGATCCCCAGCAGCAGGTGCGGCACCGCGTTCAGGGCATCCACGCCGCGCAGGCACCAGCGGCCGACACCGCCGCCGATCACGGCACACGAGGCACCGACCACCGTCCCGATGACCACGGCCCCTGCGGCCCCGGCCAGGGCCGCCAGCAGAGACACCCGCAGCCCCGCGGCAGACCGGAGGAACAGATCCCGTCCGGCGACATCGGTGCCGAACGGGTGTGCGGCCGAGGGGCCCTGGGCCCCGGTCTGATAGTCGACCAGATTCGGGTCGACTGGAAACACCATCGGGACGGCCACGGCATAGACGACGAGGACGCACAGGACCACGGCGCAGGTGACGCGGCCGGATCGGGAGGGGCCCCTCCGGGCCCCTGGCGGGGAGGCATCCGTCCGGCGACGCCGGGCCAGGGAGACGTCAGAGTCCACGGGGATCCACCCTCGGGTCGAGGCCCACCAGCGCGAGATCGGCCACCAGCCCGCCCAGGAGCGAGAGCGCCGTCAGCAGGACACCGGTGGCGGCCAGCAGAGCCAGGTCCCCGGCCAGGGCCGCGTCGACAAGGGATTGGCCGAGCCCCGGCCAGGACAGGACCAGCTCCACCAGGGCGGCGCCGGCCACTATCTCCGGCAGGCGGGTCCCCGCGATGGCCAGCACCGGAACCGATGCGGCGGGCAGCACATGCCGGAGCAGGATCGTGGTCTCGGACAGCCCCCGGACCCGGGCGGCCGCCACCGCCGGGCCCTGCAGCTGGCCGGCCAGCGATTCCTGCAGATGCAGGGTCATCCAGGGCAGTTGGGACACGGCCACGGCGAGGGTCGGCAACACCATATGGACAGCAACCTGGGCCACGCCGATGTCCGCTCCGGCATCGGTCAGTCCGCCCGCCGGAAGCCACCCCAACCCGAGGGCGAAGACCGCCATCAGTCCCAGGGTCACCAGGAAGGACGGCACGGCGGAAACAGTCCACAATCCCGACGCCACGATCCGGGACACCGGATGGCCAGGCCGACGGGCGATGCCGAGGGCGACCGCGACGCTGACCACCGCCGCCACCACCAGGCCGAAGGCCATGATGAGGACGGTCCACGGAAGCCGGGAGGCGACCACCTCGGCCACCGGGGCACGGTAGACCGTGGACCAGCCGGGGTCGCCGGCCAACGCCGAACCGGCCCACCCGAACCAAGACTGCAGCCAGTTCCCGGAGACCAGAAGTCCGGTGACGTTGACCCGCGAGTCCCCCGAGGCGAACTCCTCGTTCGCCCCGAGGAACCCCGACGTGGCGTCTGCCGGTGAGAGCGCGGCCAGGGCGAAGATGCCGAGGGAGACAACCACCAGCATCGGGACCGTCCAGGCCAACCGCCGCGCCACGAGCCACGCGGCCCGCGCGGTTCGTCCCCCGGACTCCGCGCGCCCCGTTCGCACCCTGTGCCCTGCGCAGTCTCGGCGGGGGCCGATCCGCGGGGACGGCGAGGCAGCCGCCCGCTCGGGAGCCGACGTCGTGCTCATGGCCGCCTCATCGCCGGCTCCAGGACCCGACGTTCCACCAGGGCCCCCAGGCCACGCCGTGCTCGTGGGGCTCCATCACGGGGGCGAGGCCGGCCCAGTCGTCCAGTCCCTGGGCCACGTAGGTGTGGTCCAGGGACATGAGGACCACCAGGGGCGGGTTCTCCACGAGCCTGTCCTGCAGATCCCGATAGAGTGTGGCCCGGGCCTCCGGATCGCCCTCCTCTCGGGCCTCCGCCAGCAGCCGGTCGACCTCGTCGTCGGCGTAGCCGGAAGGGTTCGAGTAGGCGTCATCCGGGTCGTGTCCGGCGAACTCGGAGGCGACTTGGCGGTAGACCTGGGCATCGGGATCGTACGGCAGATCACCGCCGCCGAGGACGAAGGCGTTCTCGTCCATGGAGGCTGCGGCCTGGGGCCGGTCCACGCCCTCCAGGGTGACCCTAATGCCCACCGCGGACAGGTCCGAGGCGAAGGCCTGGGCCAGGTCCCGGCGGAGGGTGTCCTCGGCGAAGTACATCAGGTTGAAGGCGAACTCCCGGCCGTCCTTCTCCCGCACGCCGCCCGCATTGAGCGTCCATCCCGCGCCGTCCAGCATGCGGGCGGCACGGCCGGGGTCAAAGGCGAACTGCGCCGCGGGTTCGTAGGCGTCACCCTGCGCTGGGGTCAGAGGTGTGGCGAGTGATTGGCCGTGGCCGTGGAGGATGCCATCGATCATCCCCTGCCGGTCCGTGGCCAGGTTGACGGCGATCCGGACATCCGGGTCCCGGAAGAAGGGCAGGGTCTGGGGCAGGGAGATGCCCCGGAAGTCGGCTGACGGGTTTGAAACCAGTTCCAGGCCGTCGGCCCCGTCGAGGGTCTCCGCCAGCCGGGGGGAGAGCTGGGCCCCGTCGAACTCCCCGCTACGCAGCCGCTGGGCACGGGCGTTCTCGTCGGGGACGAAGGCGATGTCGAGACGATCGACCTCGGGCTCACCGCCCCACCAGCCTTCACGGGCCGTCAAGGACAGCGATGCGCCACGCCGCCACTCGTCCAGCACGTATGGCCCTGTGCCCACAGGTTCTGCGGTCAACGGGGAATTGAGGACTGACCCGCCCAGGGACTCGGATGCGGGGATCCCCAGGGTCAGCCGCGCGGGGAGCCCGGCATAGGGATGGGCCAGCTCGAACTCGACCGTGTCCTCGCCTACGGCCGTCACGGACTCGATCATGCCGTAGTCGGCCGCCATCCAGGAGCCCGTCCCCGGGTCTCGTACGGATTCATAGGACGCGACGACGTCCTCAGCCGTGAAGGCGGATCCGTCCGAGAACGTGACGTCCTGACGCAACCGGACCGTCCAGGTCGTCAGGTCGTCGTCGGGTTCCGGCATGTCCTCTGCGAGGCCGGGTACCAGGGTTCCGTGGTCCCCGACGTTCACCAGGCCGTCATAGAGCTTGGTCGTGATGCCGAGCGGGTGGTCGAGAGGATGGAGGCTCGAGTACTCGGCCGACTCGGCGAGGCGCAGGCCGGTGGCCCGGTCCGCAGTCGGTGCCGCCGCGCCCGGTGCGCACGAGGTCAGGGCCAAGGTCACTGTGATCACCAGGGCGTTCCTCGGCACATGGCGGTGGTCCGGTCTGGACATCCGTGCCTAGAGCGTCAGGGCCGCGCGGACATCGGCCTGGGCCTCGGCCCCGCCGGTGCCCTGCTGGATGACCCGGCCGGCCGCGAGGACGGTGTAGGTCTGGGCCACGCTGACCGCGAATCCGACGTGCTGCTCGACCAGCAGGATGCTCATGCCGTCGGCGGCCAGGGACTCGATGGCCCGCTCGATCTCCAGCACCACGGAGGGCTGGATGCCCTCGGTCGGCTCGTCGAGGACGAGCAGCCGGGGCGCCGTGATGAGTGCCCGGGCAATGGCCAGCTGTTGCCGCTGGCCGCCCGAAAGCAGACCCGCCTGGCGGTCCAGGACAGCCTGCAGAGCGGGGAAGCGGTCCAGCGCCTCCTGGACGGCCCGGCGGCGGCGAGACCGGGGCTGGCCGTCCGCGACCACCTGGAGGTTCTCCAGGGTGGAGAGCTGCTCGAAGGAACGCTGGCCCTGGGGGACGTAGGCGAGCCCCTCGTGGACCCTGCGGTGGGGTGCCAGCCTGCCGATGTCCTTGCCGTCCAGGCGGATGGTCCCGGAGGTCGGGCGCAGGAGCCCGACGACGGCGCGGAGCAGGGTGGTCTTGCCAGCCCCGTTGTGGCCCAGGACGGCGGTGATCCCGCGCTCGGCACAGTTCAGGCTGACGTCCCGCAGGACCGTGGTCCGGTCATAGCCGGCGGTCAGGGTGTCGATCTCCAGCATCATGGCGCGGTGTCCCCCTCGGCGCTGCCGTGGTCCACATCCGGGACGCTACCCAGGTACACCTCCTGGACCCGGGGATCGGCGGTGACCTCCTCCACCGACCCTGCGGACAGGACCTTGCCCTGGTGCAACACCGTCACCCCGGAGGCGAACTGGCGCATGAAGTCCATGTCATGTTCCACCACGATCACGGTGCGGCCGTCCTTGAGGCGGTGGAGAAGGCGTCCCGTGGCCTCCCGTTCGTCGTGGCTCATGCCGGCCACCGGCTCGTCCAGCAACAGCACTTCCGCCCGCTGCACCAGGAGCATGGCGATCTCCGCCCACTGCTTCTGCCCGTGCGAGAGGGTCCCGGCGGGGCGGTTGATGACATGGCCGAGCCCCGTGGTCTCCAGGGCCTCGTCGATGGCCGGGTCGATCCGCCGCCTGGCACCGAGCAAGGCCCAGCGGGACCGGTGCATCCCTGCCGCTATGTCCAGGTTCTGCAGGACGGTGAGGTTCTCGAACAGCGTCGCGGTTTGGAAGGTTCGGCCGATGCCCTGGCGGGCCAGCCGCCGCACGGGGACCCCGAGGACCTCCCGGCCGTTCAGCCGGACGGAGCCGGTGGCCCTGGCCAGACCCGTGATGGCGTCCACGCACGTGGTCTTGCCGGCGCCGTTGGGCCCGATGAGGAAGTGGACCGCGCCGGAGGTGAAGTCGAGGTCGACTCCGTCCACGGCGGTGAAGGCTCCGAAGCGTACCTGCAGGTCCCGGACCACCAGTCCGGCCCACCCGGTGTGCTCCGGCGGGCGGGCCGGATTCGCGGCGGCCGGCTGGGTACCGATGTCAACCACACTCATGCGTGGGCTCCCTTCGAGATGGTGTTCGGGATGGTCTTCGGTTGGTCGGCTGCGGACTCGTCGCCTCCGGCCCGGCGCCGGCGGAACCGCTGGCCGAGGGAGGCCACCCCTCCGGGCAGCAGGACGATGACCAGGATGAGCAGCAGGCCCTGGAGATAGCTCCAGCCCGAGGGGAAGGCCTGTGCGAGGGAGGACTCGGCCCAGGCCACCACGAGGGCGCCGAGGACGGGGCCGAAGAGCGAGCTGCGCCCGCCGACCGCGACGCCGATCACGAAGGCGATGGATGGGGCGACCCCGATGGAGGTGGGGGAGATGATGCCGACGATCGGTACGAAGAGGGCCCCGCCGATGCTCGCCATCACGGCGGCAACCATGTAGGCGATGGTCTTGACGAAGGCCGGGTCGTAACCGAGGAAGCGCACGCGTTCCTCGCCGTCCCGGGTAGCCACCAGCAGTTCGCCGAACCGGCTGCGCATGAGCCAGTACGCGACGGCCAGCATCGCCACGAGGACGCCACAAGCCAGCAGGTAGACGAACCGTTGGTTGAGCGGGTCGGCCAGGGACAGGCCCATGAACGACTGGAAGCCGCTGAGCCCGTTGGAACCACCCAGGGTGTCCTGTTGTCCGATCAACAAAACGGCCACGGCGGCCACGAGGGCCTGGTTGAGGATGGCGAAGTAGGCGCCCTTGACCTTGCGCTTGAACAGGGACAGGCCGAGTAGCCCGGCCACGAGCGCCGGCAGGGCCACGATGGCCACGAGGGTTGTACCCCCGCTGCTGAAGGGGATCCAGAACCAGGGCAACTCGCTGCGGCCGGACAGCACCATGAAGGAGGGCAGGGTGTCTGGTCCGTTGAGGGCGGCATCGGACAGCAGCATGTGCATCGCCATGATGTAGGCGCCGATGCCGAAGAACGCGCCCTGGCCCATGGTGAGCATGCCACCGCGCCCCCAGGCCAGGCCGATGCCCACCGCCACGATCGCCAGGCTCACAAACCGACCGATCTGATTGACCTGGAAGGGGCCGAAGACCATCGGCACGATCACCATCAGGGCTACGGCCAGCGCGGTGATGCCCCCGTAGGCGATGCGGCGCCGGGGCACCCCCGGCACGGGGCCTGCTGGCCGTCCGAGGCTCGGACCGACGGCGGTTCCACCAGCGGTCTCGTGAGCCGTGCCCGTCGTGTCCTCGGTGCGTTCTGTGCTGGTGAAGCTCATGCCAGGCTCCTTGTCTTGACGGTGAACAGCCCTTGGGGCCGGGCCTGGAGGAACGCCACCACGATGACCAGGACGAAGAACTTGGCCAGGCTGGCGGTGGTCGAGTACTCGATGACGGCCTGGAGCACGCCGAGCGTGAAGGCGGCGATCACGGCGCCCTTGATCTTGCCGATGCCTCCAGCCACCACCACGAGGAAGGCATCCACGATGTAGCTGGTGCCGATGGTGGGCCCGGTGGAGCCGATCAGTGTGATGGCCACGCCTGCAATCCCGGCCAGCCCCGAGCCGAGGAAGAACGTCATCCGGTCCATGCGCCGGGTGGAGATGCCGCTGGTCTCGGCCAGGTCGCGGTTGAGCACCGTGGCCCGGATCCGCCGGCCGGACGGGGACCGGGCCATGAACACCGCCAGGGCGCCGACCACGAGGAGGGACAGCACCAGGATGAAGAGCCGTGAGTAGGGCACCACGGCACCGAACACCTGCACGTTGCCCTGGAGCCAGGCGGGGACCGCGACGTCCACCGCCTGGGCGCCGAAGACGTCCCGGGCCACCTGCTGCAGGACCAGTCCCACGCCGAACGTGGCCAGAAGGGTGTCCAGGGGACGGTGGTAGAGGTGCCGGATCAAGAACTGCTCGATCAACAGTCCGAGCAGGCCGGCCACCACGAAGGCCGCCGGAATGGCGACCAGCAGGGACAGCCCCGCATCCACCAGGACGCGCTGGACCACGAAGGTGGTGTAGGCGCCAATCATGATGAACTCGCCGTGAGCCATGTTGATGACGCCCATCTGGCCGAAGGTGAGCGAGAGTCCCAGGGCGACCAGCAGCAGCACCGAGCCTATGCTGATGCCGGCCACCAGTTGTGAGATGAGGATGTCCATGTGTTTCCCGTCCGTCAGGGTCCGGCGGTGGCCGGCGTCGAGCTGGGTTCGGCAGGCCTATTCGGTGTCCAAGGAGGCGCTGATGGAGGCAGCCCAGTCGTAGCCCTCCAGGAACGGGTCCGGCTCGATGGCCTCGTCCGTCTCCCAGACGATGTCGATCAGGCCCTCGCCGTTGACCTGCCCGATGCGAGGGGTCTTCACCAGGTGCTGGTTCTCGGGGTTGTACGCGGCGATGCCCTCGGGTGCGTCGAAGGACACCGCTCCGGCGGCGGCCCGGACGTCGTCTGTGGCGAAGGAATCGGCCTCCTCGACCATGGCCTTCCACAGGTACAGGCTCGTGTAGGCAGCCTCCATCGGATCCGAGGTCACGCGGTCAGAGCCCTCGGCCGCCTTGAACCGCTCCACGAAGGACTCGTTCTCCGGGGTCTCCAGGGTCTGGTAGTAGTTCCAGGCCGTGAACTGGCCCTCCACGTTGCCTGCGCCGATGCCCTCGATCTCCTCCTCGGCGATGGACACTGACATCACCGGCATGGCATCCGGGTCCAGGCCGACGCTGTTGTACTGGCGGAAGAAGGCCACGTTGGAGTCGCCGTTCAGGGTGTTGAAGACGGCGTCAGCACCGGAGGACTGCACGCGGTTGACGATCGTGGTGAAGTCGGTGGAACCCAGCGGCGTGTAGTCCTCGCCGAGGATCTCCAGGTCGTTCTCCTCGGCATAGGCCTTGATGATGGTGTTCGCGGTGCGGGGGAAGACGTAGTCGCTGCCCACCAGGTACAGGGAGGTGGCACCTTGTTCCTCCACGAGGTAGTCCAGGGCCGGGATGATCTGCTGGTTGGTGGTAGCCCCGGAGTAGAAGATGTTCTGGGAGGATTCCATGCCCTCGTACTGCACGGGGTAGAACAGCAGGGAGTCGTTGGCCTCGAAGACGGGCAGCATGGCCTTGCGGGACGCGGAGGTCCAGCCGCCGAAGACGGCGGCCACGCATTCCTGCTGGATCAGGCGCTCGGAGCGTTCGGCGAAGATGCTCGGTTCGGAGGCGCCGTCCTCCGAGACGATCTCGATCTGCTTGCCGAGGACGCCGCCGTCCTCGTTGATCTCCTCGGCCGCGAGTGACAGTGACTCGAAGACGGTGGTCTCACTGATGGCCATGGTGCCGGAGAGTGAGTTGATGAAACCGACCTTGATGTTGTCCCCGCTGGTGTCCACGCAGCTGGTGCCGCTGCCGCCGCTGGCGGATTCCGCACCGCCTGCCGCCGTCTCGCCCGCCCTGGCGCCACAGGCCGAGACGGCCAGCGCCAGGACGGCCAGCATGGCCGGGACGGCAGCCATGCGCCGCCGGGATCGGCGGCGGTCGCGGGGCGCGGGTGATGCGGAAGACGGCAGACTCATGGGGACTCCTCGAGTGATGATGATGCGCTCGTTGTGACGTGCCGGACTGCCATTCTTGGTGTGACAGTCCGGCCCCTCGGTGCGCAATCAACGCTATGGAAGCCGCGTTTCCCCGTTGTTTCCGGTTCGTAGTGAAGGCGTTAAGCCCACGTCAGGTGCCCCCGCAATGTGGGAGGGCCTGCTCTTGGTGTGTGCCGATCGCCCGCTAGGGGGTGAGGTCCCCCAGGATCTCTGCGGCCGGGGCCGTGCGAGTCCGGGCGGCCCCGACGCCGGCCCACAGGCTCACAGCCTCCGCGTCACCGGCTGCGGTGGCCGCCGCCCGCAGGGGCTGGGTCAGGACGTTGACCTCCGGATACGCGGCCGGGGCGTCGGCGTGGTCGCGCATGAACCGGTTCTCGAGGCCCCGCGCCCAACGCCCGGAGAAGGCGCGGGTCAGCGCGGTGCGGGCGGAGCCGTCGTCGTGGGTGAAGCGGGTGCCGGCGGCGGCCTGCTCCAGGGCAGCGCGCTGCAGGGCGGAGGTGCCCGCCTCCTCGGCCCGCAGGAACGCGGTGCCGCACTGGGCGGCGGTGGCACCGGCGGACAGCACGGCACGCACTCCGGCGGCGTCCATGATCCCGCCGGCGGCGAAGAGCGGAACCTCGGGCCCGACGCCGGCGCGCACCCCGGCGAGCAGCTCGGCCAGGGCGGTGGTGCCGGGGGCGGCCTGGGGATCGTGGACGGAGCGGTGTCCGCCGGATTCAGGTCCCTGGACGCTGAGCACGTCGGCGCCGTGGGCCAGGGCGGCGGTGGCCTCCTCGACGGTGGTCACGGTGACGCCGAGGGTGCAGCGGGCGGCGTGCAGGCGGTCGAAGACCTCGGGTGCGGGCAGGCCGAAGGTGAAGGTGACGAGGGGCCAGGCGCCGGCCTCAGCGGCCTCGAGTTTGGCGTCCCAGCCGTCCATCGCGTCCGGGTCCACGGCCGGGCGCTGGTTGGACGGGGCGTCGGTGCCGGGCAGGTCCACACTGAGGGCTGCCGCCTCGGCGAGAAGCGCGGAACGGTAGGCGGCCACTTCGGCCGCGCGCCGGCGTCGTGCCTCGGAACCGGGTGACTTGCGGGCGGCCGGGATGGCGGTGTTGGCCGGCTCAGGAACGAAGAGGTTCACGCCGATGGTCATGTCCGTGGCCTGGCGGGCCGCATCGACGTCCGCGACGAACTGGTCCACCGGACGCATGCCGCCGGCCAGGAAGCCCAGACCGCCGGCGGCCGAGACCGCTGCGGCGAGCTGCCAGGTGGAGGGCCCGCCGGCCATCGGCGCGGCGACCACGGGCACCGCGGGAGGGGTGAACTGCGGGGTGGTGTGCGGGCTGGTGTCAGGCGCGTCCTGCGCGGCGAACGGAGAGCCGGTGAGCGGGGCGCCGGGTGAATCAGTGCTCATGGGTGGATTCTGGCACGGACCGCGAGCACCTGCGTGATGCCAGCCGTGGCGAGCCCCGAGACCAGCATCGCGGCCAGGACGATCTCCTGGCCGGCGTCCGTGAACTGGGTGAGGAACGTGCCCACGGCGATCATGGCGAGCAGCATGCCCAGCAGGGCCGGGCCGCGACCGGTGGACTCGGTGCGGGCGGGGCGCGTCTCGGCGATCGGGTCGGTGATGTCCGCGGCGTAGCCGGAGGCGGAGATGACGTGGTGGACGGGCTCGGAGTCGGCCATTCCGTCCGAGGCCGGGATGGTGATGACACGGAGGTCCTCGGCGGGGATTTCGGTGTGGGTGGCGTCAGAGTGGGTGGCGGTGGACGAGGCGTTGGCGGCGGTGGAGATGGAGGCGGAGGTGGAGGTCAGGGTCGGCGTGCTCATGTTCTCCAGAGTGCCCGCCGGGACCGGTGCCGCAGAAGACACCGGAGGGTGAACCTGTGGCCCGCGGTGTACAACCAGGGGATGACTCCGACCCCGTCATTTTCCGTCGAGTTGGGGTGGGTATTTCGCCGAAACACCCACCCCAACTCGACGGAAAACGCAGGCGGGTCAGAGGATGCCGAGCCGGTTGGCGTCGGGGGAGACGCACGCCATGGGGTCCACGGAGGCGGTCAGGGACGGGTGGCGGTTCAGCAGCGGCACGGTCCACTTCTCGCCCGGATGCATGGTCTTGTCCCGCCCTTCCACGTTGAGGTGGATGGGGTGGGCGGAGCCGTCGAGCAACTCCAGGGTGATGCAGTACTGGGTGATGCGCACGCTCAACGGCTGGCGGCGGAACCGGATGGTGAATTGCAGGCCCGGCAGTTCCACGGGGAGCAGGGGGTGCAGCCACAGGGTGTCCGCACGGGTCTCCACGCCGGCGTAACAGCGGATGATCATGTCCACGGTGCCGGCCATGGCCCCCAGGTGGATGCCCTCACGGGTGGTGCCGCCCTGGGTGTCGGACAGGTCCGCCTCGAGGGCCTCCTGGAAGAGCTCCCAGGAGCTGGAGCGGTCCGTGCGGGCCGCGACCCAGCCGTGGACCAGGCGGGACAGGGTGGATCCGTGGGAGGTGCGGGCCAGGTAGTAGTCCACGGTGGCCGCGAAGTCCTCCGAGGTGAAGTGGTACCCCATCCGGTTGAGGATGCCCTGGAGCTCCTCGGAGGAGAACAGGTAGGTGAGCATCAGCACGTCCGCCTGCTTGGAGAGCTTGTAGCGGTTCGTGGTGTCACCCTCCGCCTGCAGGATGAGGTCGAGCCGCCCGATGTTGCCGTACTTCGCCCGGTAGGCGTCCCAGTCGAACTCCAGCAGCTCCTCGTAGCCGTCGAACTGGCTCATGACGCCGCCGTCCTGGAACGGCACCCGCAGCCGCAGGCTGAGGTCCGCCCAGTGGTCCAGCTCGTCCTCGAAGACGTCCAGCCATTCGGTCAGCGGGTCGTCCAGTCCGTCCAGCCAGTGCACCAGCCGCACGGTCTCGGAGAGCACCCAGGACAGCAGCACGTTGGTGTAGGCGTTGTTCCGCATGCCGGAGCCGGGGGCCTCCGGGTAGCCGTCGTGGTACTCGTCCGGACCCATCACGCCGTGCAGCTCGTACCGGCCGCGCTCGGGGTTGTAGTGGGTCATGGACACGAAGAACCGGCAGATCTCCACGAGCATCTCGGCGCCGTAATCCGAGACGAAGGTCTGGTCATGCGTGGCCTCCACGTAACGCAGCACGGAGTACGCCACGGCCAGGGAGACGTGCCGCTGGCGGTGCGAGTTGTCCGGCATCCACTGCTGGGAGCGTTCGTTCCACAGCTCGGTGGGGGTCTCCTCGCGACCGTCGGACCCGGACTGCCAGGGGAACATGGCGCCCTGGTATCCCTCGGCCCGGGCGTTGGCCCGAGCCTCGCCGAGCCGGCGGTAGCGGTACATCAGCAGGCCCCGGGTCAGTTCCGGCCGGCGCAGTGTCAGCATGGGATAGATGAAGATCTCATCCCAGAAGATGTGCCCGCGGTAGCCCTCGCCGTGCAGGCCACGGGCGCCCAGGCCGGCGTCGAGGTCCCGGCGGGAGCCGAAGCTGGTCTGCAGCACGTGGAAGGTGTGCAGGTTCAGGGCCAGCTGGTGACGCTGATTCGCTCCCTTGCGGACCAGGGCCTCGGTGGCGTCGAGCCGGGTGGCCGGGGGGAGCAGGTGGCCGTGCTGCTCAGGGGCCTGGTCCAGCTTCACGGCGAACCGGGACCAGTTGATGCCCCACATCTCCTCGTGATAGGTCAGCAGCTGGCGGAAGGAGCCGGTCCGCTCGATGCGCTTGGCCGCGTTGTGCCAGACCGAGGAGATGGCGTGATCGTGGGTGTTGGCCGCTGCCGCGATCTTGTCGAACATCACCGGCACGCCCTCGGCAAGCTCAATCCCGATGTCATGGCCGATCACCATGGGACCCAGTTCCACGGGGGTGCGGACCGGTTCGGGTGCATCGGCGGGGGACTGGAAGCGGGTCCGGGCGGCCGTGGCCACGTGCAACCGGGACTGGCTGGTCACGGTCTCCAGCAGGACGGTCTCCCCGTCGATCTCCCGAGCCTGGACCGGCTCCCAGTGGTCCGAGGCGAGCTCGCGGTCATCGGCCACGTTCTGGTTGGACACGCGGCCGTCGATCATGGACCGCACCGTGGCCGTGCCGGTCCAGTCCTCGGCCTCCACCGTCAGTTCCATGGCGGCCAGGTGGTGGCCGGCGAAGGACTGGAACTGGCGGGTGCTGACCCGGGTGGTGCGGCCACGCTCGTCCCGGAACCGCATGGTGCGGCTCAGCAGGCCCCGGCGCAGGTCCAGCTCCTGGCGGTACGAGACCAGGTTCGGGTTGCCCGGCACCAGCTCCTCGCCGTTGTCCAGGGTGACCAGCACGAAGGTCCAGTCCGGGGCGTTGACCATATGCTCGGTCTCCACCGTCTTGCCCTGGACCGTGGACGTCAGCCGGTTGAGGACGCCGGCCACGTACGTCCCGGGGTAGTGGGTGGGGCCGGCGGTGGTGCCGGGGACGGAGCCGCGCGTGCCCCAGTAGCCGTTGGCCAGGGTGCAGAGGGCCTCCCGGGTGCCCTCTTCCGCCGGGTCGAACTCGTCATAGGCCAGCACCCAGTTCGGGTCGAAGGGCCGGGTGGTGCGCTGCTCCAGGTGCAGCATGGTGATGTCCTCCACCACCACGTCCGCGCCGGCGTTCTTGAGCCGGTCCGGGTCCCGCGCCCGGTCCACGCCGACCACCAGGCCGAAGCCGCCGTCGTGCGCCGCCTGCACGCCGGAGGCCGCGTCCTCGAGGACGATCGCATCCACCGGTTCCACGCCCAGCTGCTGGGCGGCCAGCCGGAACATCGCCGGATCGGGTTTGCCGGGCAGGCCCCGTTCCAGGGCGGTGTTGCCGTCCACCACCACGTCGAAGAGCTTGTCCACGTGTCCGGCTCCCAGCACCGCCGCGGAGTTGCGGGAGGAGGTGACGAGGGCGGTGGGTACGGAATCGTGCCGCAGCTGCGTCAGCAGGGCGAGGGCCTCCGGGAAGACCGCGACGCCCTCGCGCGCCAGGACCACCTCGAAGAACCCCTGCTTGCGGGCCGCCAGGGCCTGCACGGTCAGTGCGCCGTCAGCGCCGACGTCGGCCCCCTCCGCGGCCGGCGCGCTCGCCATCCCCACGGCGGGCTCCGGACCCGCAGCAGCCTCCAGACCCACGGGAGCCTCCGGCCCCGACGATTCAGTGAGCACGTCCGGGGCTTCCGGCACCCTCAGGCCGCGGGAGGCGAAGAAGGCCCGGACACCGTCCTCACGGGGCCGGCCGTCCACGAACTGCAGGTAGTCCGTGACGTGGTCGAAGGGGCGCAGCGCTCGCGGGTCCGCGGTCACCGTGGCCAGGTTGTGGGGCAGGGTGCCGACCGCCGCGATCGAGGCGTCGAAGAGCTCCTTCCACGCCCGGGCGTGCACGCCGGCGGTGTCCGTGACCACCCCGTCCATGTCAAAGATGACCGCCCGGAAATGGCGGAGGGTGTGGCGGCGGGCGGGGCCCGTCAGCTGGACGGGACGAGTCAGTGGATGCATGAAGCCTTCCTGTTCCTCGGGCGGTTACCTCGGGACGTCGCGGTCAGTCCCCTGCATGGACCCGGCCACAGGTCTTGGGACCAGCCTAACGAGGGGGACGTGGAGTGGATCAACCCGGGGCCACTCGGGCACGGCGATCGTAGGAGGCCGGGCGGTCAGCGCCGTTCGAGGAGCATCAGGACCTCGTAGTGCTCGGTCTGCGGGAACATGTCCAGCAGCCGCGCCCGCACCGGACGGTAGCCGGGCAGATGCTCCAGGTCCCGTGCCAACGTGGTCGCGTTGCAGCTCGAGTACAGCACGTGCGGAATCCCGGAGGCCTCGATCCAGTCCGCCAGCTCGGAGCCGATGCCGCGCCGCGGCGGATTGACCACGACGGCGTCCGGCAGCTCCGCGGGCACCTCGCCGGCACCGGTGCCCACGGCCGGCTGCTCCTCCGGGGCGAGGTCGGGTGCGCGGTCCGGTGTCCGTCCCGTGGGGATCGCGGTGGCATCCCCGACGGCGAAGCGCACGCGGTCCTGCACGCCGAGCTCCCGCGCCGACACCTGGGCCGCGGCGACGGCGTCCGCGGACGTCTCGAGGCCCCAGACCGTGCGCTCGGTGCCGGCCGGGAGCGGGCCGGGCCGGCCGTCGTCGTGAGGGCGGACCTCGGCGAGCTGGAAGCCGAAGCCGCCCACGCCGCAGTACAGGTCCCAGACGCTGACGGCATCCGTGGTGTCCAGCCACTCGGAGGCCAGGGAGTAGAGGGTGGCCGCCATGGCGGTGTTGGTCTGGAAGAAGCCCTGGGGGCGCAGGTTCAGGGGGATGCCGTTGAGGCGCATCGTCAGCGTCTGCGCCCCGGCCAGGTGGATCTCCTCCGGGCCTTCGAGCAGGGCACGGTGCTCCGGAAGGAGGTTCGCGGTGACCACCTCGGTGTTCGGCAGGGCCGCCAGCAGGGCGGGGACCGCAGCACGGAGGGCCGGCAGCTGGTCCGTGGAACGCAGCACGAACCGGACCATCAGACCGCCGGAGGGGGAGAGGGTCATGATGACGTGCTTGAGCTCGCCGGTGCGCGTGCCGACGTTGTACGGGGCGAGTGCGGCAGCGGTGATGACCTCCGCGACCACGGGGAAGGCCGCCCCGAGGGCCGGTTCATAGAGGCCGCAGTCGCGCAGGTCCACACCGGTGCCGTCATGGTGCTTGGGGTGCTGGCGGGGATCGAGGATGCCGAGCCGGGGGTTCTCGGCCGTGCCCGTGACCACCATCTTGGCCTTGTTGCGGAAGCCGGACTCACGTGAGGGGACGGGATCCAGCCACAGCTCCGAGTCATCCGGGGCCCGGGTGCCGGCCACCGGATCCAGGAGGCGGCGGACGCCGGCCTGTTTCCGGTCCAATTGCTCCGCGTAGGGCACGCCCATCAGGGGGCAGGAACGGCACTCGCCGGCGTCGAAATGGGGGCATTGCATGGTGTCTCAAGGTTAGTGGCTGAAAAAAGTTCTGCCGATTCACCACCCGGACCCATCCGCCGGACGGGTGGCTCCGAATACTCCATGACAGCCCGCCCGGAAGACCGGGGGGAGGCACCAGTGGGACAGCACGTTCCACACACTTCAAGGAGTAGTCATCATGAAGACCACGATGCGTAACACCATGCTGGGACTGTTCGCTGTGACGGCCCTCGGACTGACCGCCTGTGGCGGCGCCGCAGACGAGCCGGCCTCCTCCTCGGCGGCCGCCTCGTCCGAATCCTCCATGTCTTCCTCGCCGTCCATGGAGGAGTCCATGGAGTCCGGTTCTGGATCTGCCAGCGCCTCGGAGTCCATGATGGATCCGGCCGCCAACCTGGTCGGCCCGGGCTGCGCCGCTTATGCCGAGGAGGTTCCTGACGGTGCCGGCTCGGTGGAGGGCATGGCCATGGACCCCGTGGCCGTGGCCGCCTCGAACAACCCCATGCTGACGACCCTCACCTCGGCGGTGTCCGGCGAGCTGAACCCGGACGTTGACCTGGTGGACACCCTGAACGGTGACGAGTTCACCGTGTTCGCCCCGGTGGACGACGCCTTCGCCGACATCCCCGAGGAAGACCTGAACGCCGTGGTGGAGGATGCCGACATGCTCTCCTCGGTGCTCACCTACCACGTGGTCCCCGGCCAGATCTCCCCGGATGAGATCGCCGGTACCCACACCACCGTGCAGGGCGAGGACCTCGAGGTGGCCGGCAGCGGTGACGAGCTGACCGTCAATGACGCCAATGTCATCTGCGGTGGCGTGCAGACCGCCAACGCGACCGTCTACCTGGTCGATTCCGTCCTGATGCCGGCCATGGACTGATCCTCCACCGGCTGAGCCGGTCCATTGACGGCGCGGAGGTGGCCGGTCCGGTACCGAAGGAGGTACGGGGCCGGCCACTTCCGCAACCGCCACTCTCCACCTCCGCCACTCTCCACCTCCGCCACTCTCCACCTCCGACACTGTCCACCTCTGCCGCCAGGCGCATCCGACGCCCAGGGCAATCGCCGCCAGGCGCAACCGACGAGAGAAGAACGATGGCCATGACGAGGCACGCTGAACCAGGCTCCGCCCGCGGCTGGCCCTTCGCCGCCTCCGGCGCCCTTGCCGCCGCCCTCCTGCTGGGCATCGCCGAGATCGCCTCTGCGCTGTTCTCCCCGGTGTCCTCACCCCTGGTGGCCGTGGGGGCGGCCTTCATCGACATCACACCCTCGTGGCTGAAGGACTTCGCGATCGACGTCTTCGGCACTGCGGACAAGCTCGTGCTGATGGTGTCCATGGGCGTGGTGGCCCTGGCCCTGGCCGCCGTCCTGGGTCTCATCGCCCGCCGCCGGCTGGCCCTGGCATCGGTGCTCTGTGCCGCCATCGCCGTCCTCCTGGGCGCGGCCGTCCTGAGTCGGCCGGCGTCGGGGTGGCTCGACCTGCTGCCCACCGTTCTCGGTGGTGTGGCTGGCATCGCGGCGCTGAACTGGCTCGTGCGGCTGGCGCATCGGCGCACCGTCCCGGTGGGCGCCGGCCCCGGCCCGGAGCCCACCGAGGATGGAGCGGCACCTCTCGCTCGGCCGGAGGCGGCACGGCGCACCTTCCTGATCGGCGCCGGCTTGACGGCGGTGGTGGCCGCGGCGACCATGGCCGGTGGCCGCGCCCTCTCCGCCGTCAGCACGGCCGCGGAGGCCACCCGTGACGCCTTGCGCCTGCCCGGGGCACGCCGCACGGCGGCTCCCCTGCCCCAAGGAGTGGGCGCACCAGCCCCCGGGATGCCACCGTTCGTCACCCCCAACGGCGACTTCTACCGCATCGACACGGCCTTGGCCGTCCCCCGGATCGACCCCTCCACCTGGGAACTGCGGGTGCACGGCATGGTCGAGGAGGAGTTCACCCTGAGCTTCGCCGAACTGCTGGAGCTGGACCTCCAGGAGAGCTGGGTGACCCTGACGTGCGTGTCCAACCCCGTGGGCGGGGACCTGGCCGGCAACGCCAAGTGGCTGGGGTTCCCGCTCCAGGACCTGTTGGCCCGGGCTCGGCCGCAGGAGGGTGCGGACATGGTGCTCTCGACCTCGGCTGACGGCTTCAGCGCCTCAACCCCCCTGGAGGTCCTGACCGACGGCCGGGACGCTTTGCTCGCGGTCGGCATGAACGGAGAGCCGCTCCCGCTGGAGCATGGCTTCCCGGTGCGGATGGTGGTGCCCGGACTGTACGGCTACGTCTCTGCCACCAAGTGGGTGGTGGACCTGGAGGTCACCCGCTTCGCGGACAAGACCGCCTACTGGACGGACCGTGGCTGGGCGGAACGCGGCCCCATCAAGCTGGCCTCGAGGATCGATGTCCCGCGGGGCTTCGAGGCGGTGCCGGCCGGCGCCACCGTCCTGGGCGGCACGGCCTGGTCCCAGACCATCGGCATCGACCGGGTCCAGGTGCAGGTGGATGACGGGGCGTGGGAGGACGCCACCCTGGCGGCCGAGGCCACCGTGGACACCTGGCGGCAGTGGTCCTTGGACTGGGAGGGCGAGCCCGGCAACCACAAGGCCCGGGTCCGCGCCGTGAACCGCGACGGCGAGGTGCAGACCGCAGAGCGCGCAGACACCGTGCCGGACGGCGCGAGCGGCTGGCATGAGGTCCAGTTCCGCGTCGAATAGCGGCCGGCCCGGCACGCAGTCCGGCGGGCAGTCGGTCTGTCAGTCCGGCCGTCAGCGCCGCCCTCGGCTCAGTACTCCGGTTCGGCGCGCAGGTCCGGCCGGTTGAAACGCTCGGCCAGGCGGTCCAGGGCGTCCTCGGCAGCAGAGGCCAGCACCGAATCGGGGTCCATGAGCAGACCCTGCAGGGCGGACGCGGTCGACTCCCCGCCGACCTCACCGAGGGCCTGTGCGGCGGCGCTACGGACCCGAGGATCCGGGTCGGACAACAGCGCTTCGACCGTCCGGGCCGCGGACACCAGACCCTCGGACCCATGGGCCGCGACGACCCGGCAGCAGGCCTGGCGCACCGCCGCGCTCTCGTCCGTGAGACCGGCCAGCACGGCGTCGGCGGCCCGCGGGTGCCAGTGGTGCACCAGCACACGGGCGCCCAGCATCCGGGGCAGGTGCGGGTCCAGGGCCAGTTCCGGGTCCAGGGTGTCGGCCTCGCCTCGGATCAGCGCGATGTCCGGATCCCCGGCATCCCCGGGGCGTGCCCGGCCGCTGAGCAGCCGCACGGCCCAGTCGGCCAGCTGGCGTCCACCCACGTGCTCGACGGCGGCCGTCACCATCGCGGTCTCCTCGCCCTCGGCAGGGCCCGGCAGGTTCACATCCCAGTAGCGGTCGGCCATCAGTGCTGCTCTCCTTCTTTCAGCAGGTGGTTGGGCAGCCGGTTCCCCGGGACCCTGCCGCGGATCTCCAGCAGGGTGCGGGCGTGCTGCCACAGCCTCCGGTCCTCCTCGCTCACCGGTTCCCACGCGGGGACGGGCAGGGAGGTCCCCGAGCTGTCCCGGGTCACCATGACGGTGATGCAGTTCGTGGTCTGGGCCAGCTCCTTCCCCTTCGGGTCCCCGGAGCGGACCTCGACGGCGATGTGCATGCCTTTGTTCCCCGTGTAGATCAGGCGGGCCTCCACCTCCACGAGATCCCCGATGTGCAGGGGGCGCAGGAAGCGGATGCCGCCGGAGAACACCGCCACGGTGTCCCGGCCGCAGTAGCGGGAGGAGCAGAGATAGGCCGCGGAGTCGATCCATTCCATGACGATCCCGCCGTGCACCTTGCCGCCCCAGTTCACGTCCGTGGGTTCAGCCAGGAAGCGCAGCACCACCTTCTCGGCGGTGCCGGCCTCGGTGTACTGCTGCCCGCGGAGCTCGGCCGAGATCTCGTCCCGGATCGGGATGCGGGACATGGCGTAGTCGCGGGCGAGCTGCTGCTCCAGGGTGCGGGGGACGAACTCCGGCACGGGCGTGGAGTGGCCCTCCGCGTCCACGGCCACGAAGATCACCAGGCAGCGGGCGCGTTCGGCGAGCTGGCCGGTCTTCGGGTCGCCCGAGCGGACCGACGTGTTGATGTGCAGGGAGGACCGGCCCGTGTAGAGGACGGTGGCGATGACCTCCACCATCTCGCCCACCTGCACCGGGTACTCGAAGTGGATGTTGCCCACATAGGCGGTCACGCAATAACTGCCGCTCCAGCCCGTGGCGGCGGCGAAGGCGGCCTTGTCCACCCATTCCAGCACCCGGCCGGCGTCCACCGTCCCGGCCTTGCCACGATCGGTGGGGGCCGCGAGGAAGCGCAGCGTGACCTCGTGCCGTCGGTCCGCCGGTGGCGTCAGCGGGGCGGGGGCAGCCGGCGTCGGCGAAATCTCCATCCCACCATTGTGGCCTGCGGCCGGGGCTGGGCGTTGGCTGTGGACTTGCCGGAAGTTTCCGCTGGGCGAGAATCCGGTGAACGTGGCGTCCGTCACGGGTGCTAGTTTCGGTGGTATGCCGACCCACAGTTCTGTCGCCCTGCAGTTCAGGGCCGAAGCCTACGACCACCCTGATGGCTCCGTGGATGCCGGCACTGTCATGACCTGGATCGACAAGACTGCTTACGCCTCCGCCGCCTCCTGGTCCGGGACCAACGTGGTCTCCTCCTATGTGGGCAACATGCACTTCGGTAACCCGGTGCCGGTGGAGACCCGCGTGGTGGTGCAGTCACGCGTGGTGCACACCGGCCGGACCTCGGTGCATGTGCAGACCCGGGTGGTGCTGCCGGAGATCAAGGATGCCGACGGCAAGTCCACGGTGTGCACCGAGTGCGTCATGGTCTATGTGGCAGTGGATGCGCAGGGCAACTCCATCCCTGTCCGCCCCTGGGAGCCAGACACCCCGGAGGAGCTCGAGCGGGAGCGCCTGGCCAAACTGCGCGGCACGGTTCGCCGTGAGGTGGAGGAGGCCATGATCGAGGCCCCGCCGCCCGCCGGTGAACTGACCAGCGAATCCGTGATCATGAGGTTCGTGGCCCATACCCGTGAGGTGTACCCCGGGGAGAAGGTCCAAGGTGGCACCGTCATGCGGTGGATCGACGAGGCGGCCAACGTCTGCGCCGCCCGGTGGTCCGGGCTGCCCGTGGTCGCCGTCTTCGCCGGCGGCGTGCGCTTCTACCAGCCCGTACGCGTGGGCGACCTCGTGGAACTGGAGGCCCGGCTCGTGCACACCGGCCCGCGGTCCATGCACCTGTCCGTCCGCGCCCGCGCCGGGGACCGGCGTGAACGTGAACCGATGCTGATCGCCCACGGGCTGACGGTGATGGTGTCCGCCGGAGCGGACCGCAAGGCCCTGCCCGTCAAGCAGTGGACCGCCGTGAGCGAGCAGGACCAGGTCCTGGAGCGGCGCGCCCTCGAGCTCGTGGGGCTTCGCAACAAGGCCGCCCACGAATGGGCCGGCGGCTGACGGGGGAGGGCTGCTCTGCGGTTGAGGGCCGGGTGAAGACCGAGCGCCGTTGACAGGCGAAGAGTCACGCGACGGGGGCTCAGGTGTAGAACCCATCCCGCAGGTTGATCCCGTGTTCCACCCAGGCCTTCATGGCTGCCAGCATCCCGGTCCAGCCCATGCAATTGCCGAACGCGTTGCGCGCACCGTCCTGGGTGGGATGCCAGGAGGACTCCGTGATCGAGACCAGCGTGCGCGTGTCCCCGTCCAGCGGGGAGAACGTGAACGTCACCGTGGTCATCCCGGACTCGTCCACGGCCGACTCGCCGTCCCACCGCAGCACGATCCGTTGCGGCGTAGCGGCCTCGACCACCTCGACCGGGAATGCCCCGGGGAAGTCGGCGAAGTCCCACGTCACCTCGGCGCCGGTCTCCAGCCGGCCCCGTGCTCCGCCGGTGGTGAAGTACTGCGAGAGCCGGCCCGGGTCCGCCACGGCCTCATAGGTCTCCACCACCGGCCTGGCGATCCGCCCGGTCTCGGTGAAGGACAGCTCGGTGAGGTCCGCTGGCTCTGTCATGCGGTGAAGATACCGCCTCCGCCCGGCGTGGCGATAGGGTCCACGCATGGACGTCTCCCCGGTCGAACTCGAGGTCGAGGTGCCCGTCACCGCGCCGTACGACGCCCCCGGCATCTTCCGCTTCCTGGCCGCCCGCGCCGTCGCGGGTGTCGAGGCCGCCGACCTGACGCGGCCCGAGGATCTCCGGTACGCCCGCACCCTGACACTGCCAGGTGGTCCGGCCGCGGTCCTGGTCTCCGCCACCCGGAACCGGAACCGGAACCGGAGCTGGAGCCTGTGGGTGAGGCTGCACCTGGCCTCAGCCGCAGACCAGGGCCCCGCGCTCGCCGCCCTCCGGGTCCTGTTCGATGCGGACGCCGATCCCGCCGAGACGGATGGCCTGTTGGCCACCGATCCCGCACTGGCTCCCCTCGTGCAGAGCACCCCGGGCATCAGGATCCCGGGCACCGTAGATCCTCACGAACTCGTGGTCCGGGCGCTCGTAGGCCAGCAGATCTCGGTCGCTGCCGCCCGCACGCATCTCGGGCGGCTGGCCGGGGCCCTGGGCACCCCCTACTCCCCTCCCGGACGTCCACCCGGCCTCCCACTCGGCCCTCCTCCACGCCTCCCACCCGGTCTTACGCCCGGCCCGCCGCAGGGGCATCCGCCACGCGGCCGTCCGGATGAGGACTCGCTCTTCGGCTCACTGCACCGGCACTTCCCGACGGCGGCCCAGATCGCCTCCGGCGTGCCCGAACCGGTCTCCGGTGAGAGGCCCGACCCCGAGCGCCCCTTGAGGCTGCCGGGCCAGGCCGTGGGGGCCGTCGTCGGGACGTGCCGCGCCCTGGCTGACGGTGAACTGGCCGTGCACGCGGCTGCTGAACCGGAGGTGCTGCGCCGGGAGCTGCTGGCCCGGCCGCGCATCGGGCCGTGGACCGCGGCCTACGTGGCGATGCGTGTGCTGAGGGATCCCGATGCCTGGCTCGAAGGGGATGTGGCGCTCGTGGCCGGAGCCAAGGCCGCGGGTCTGCTGGATCCGGATCTCGCCACGCGAACTGCCCACCGCGCCCTGGCCGTGCGGGCCGCCGACTGGTCACCCTGGCGGTCCTATGCCGCCCTGCACCTCTGGCAGCTGGCGGGCCGACGCGCCACCATGGGACGGGACGCCCGACCACCAAGGAGTGCCCCATGACGGACCCCAACCCCGCCGCGATCGACCCGGACACGACCGACCACGCCGAGATCGACCACGCGGCCTGGGACGGTCTCGTCCTGTGCGCCACCTGCGGGGTCGAGCAGGAAGACGCCCGGTCTGATGCCCTGACTGATGCCCTGCCGGCGGCCTGCGCCATCTGCGCGGACGATCGGCAGTGGGTTCCGGCTGACGGCCAGCGCTGGACCACGGTGGGTGAGCTCCGCGCGTCGGGTGCGGGCACTGAGGTGGCCGAGCTGGAACCGAACCTGTGGGCCGTGCGGGTGAGCGGCGGCGTCGGGATCGGCCAGCACGCCAAGATCCTGGTCACCGAGGCCGGGAACCTCATGGTGGACGTCCCCGCGTACATCGACCGCGCCGCCGTGGACGCCGTGATGCGGCTGGGCGGGCTGGCCGGGATCATCGCCTCCCACCCGCACATGTACGGTGCCCAGTCCGCCTGGGCCGAGGCCTGTGGAGGAGCGGACGGTCCGGTGCCGGTCTACATCTCCGAGCCCGACGCCGGCTGGCTGGCCCGGCGGCCGGCGAACACCATCGTCTGGTCCGATTCCCTGACGCCGCTGCCAGGACTGCCCGGCTCGCCCGCCGTGACCGCCTCCCAGCCCGGCGGCCACTTCCCCGGGAGTGTGGTGGTGCACTTCACCGGCCAGGACGGCGTCGGCGTGCTGCTGGCCGGCGACACCGTGGGCGTGGCCCGGGACCGGAAGTGGGCCACGTTCATGCGCTCGTTCCCGAACTACCTGCCGCTGTCCGGGGCCGTGGCTGAGCGGATCGCCGGGCACCTGGACCGGTACGACTACGAGCGGCTCTATGACAACTTCTCCGGGGTCATCGCCTCCGAGGCCTCCGCGGTGGTGCACCGGTCCGCGCGGCGGCATGCGGACTGGGCCGAGGGGCGGATGGACCACCTGACTTGACCCTGACGCCACGTGAGGCTGTTCAGTAGGAGCCATGAAGAACGAGAAGCAGCGGACGCGGCCCGGAGCCCATCCGGAGATCGCCCTGATGACGGTGGGGGAGACCGCCTCCGTCACCGGCGTCACCGTGCGCACCCTGCACCACTATGACGAGATCGGGCTGGTCTCCCCGGCCGCCCGCTCCTCGGCGGGCTACCGGCTCTACGCCCCCGCCGACCTCGAGCGCCTGCAGCAGGTGGTCGCCTACCGGCGGCTGGGACTGGGGCTGGAGGACATCGCCGCCGCACTCGAGGAGGGGCCCGTGCGCGACGACGGCGCGCACCCGGGTGCGCGGGGCACCCGGCCCGCCGGCCGGCGTCGTGCCCTGGAACGCCAGCGCGAGCTGGTGGAGGAGAAGATCACCGAACTCACGCGGCTGCTGGCCGCGTTGGACACTGCATTGGAGAAGGACATGAAGGACATCGACCTGAACGAGGACGAGATGCGCGAGCTCTTCGGGGACTCCTACACGGAGCACTTCGAGGAGTACCAGGCCGAGGCCGAGGACCGCTGGGGCCAGACCGACGCCTGGAAGGAGTCCCAACGCCGGACGGCGGCGTACACGCAGGAGGACTGGGCCACGATCAGCGCTGAGACGGAGGAGAACAACCAGCTGATCCTGGACGCGATGGACGCCGGTCTGCCGGCCGACTCGGAGCAGGCCATGGCCGCGGCCGAGGCCATGCGCGTGCACATGGACCACTGGTTCTTCCCGATCGACGGAGAGTTCCATCGGAACCTCGGAGACATGTACGTGCAGGATCCCCGGTTCATGAAGACCTATGAGGACCTGCGGCCCGGACTCGCGCAGTATCTCCGAGACGCCATCCACGCCAATGCGGACCGGATGGCGCGGTAGTCCGCCGCCCACCACCGGGACCTGCGGGCGGGTTCTCCGAAACTGCTCAGAAGGGTTCACTGTCAGCAGAGAAGCGCCCATTCCCCGCGATAATCAGGCATGATAACGGTGGACCATTTTCGGCCCCCTGATCCCGCAGCCCACACCTTCTCGGTCACAGCGGCATTCCTGCGCCCGGAAGCGGTCCCCATCATCAACATCCCTCCTGCCTGATCGGCAGGTGGGCGGAACGATCCGGAAGCGAAACCCATGCTGTGGAAACTCGTCCGGCATTACGGCAAGCCCTACTGGGCCCAGGTCGTGGCCGTCCTGGTGCTCCAGCTGGCCGCCACCATGGCCACGCTGTACCTGCCCAGTCTCAACGCTGACATCATCGACAACGGCATTGCCACCGGTGACACCGAGTACATCTGGCGCGTGGGCGCCGTCATGCTGGCCGTCGCCCTGGCCCAGGTCATCACGGCCATCGCGGCGGTCTGGTTCGGTGCGCGCATGTCCATGTCGATCGGCCGGGACATCCGCCAGGCCATCTACACCCGAGTGGATCACTTCTCCGCCGAGGAGATGGGCCGCTTCGGTGCCCCCACCCTGATCACCCGCGGCACCAATGACGTGCAACAGGTGCAGATGGTCGTGCTGATGGCCCTGAACTTCATGGTGATGGTCCCGATCATGTCCATCGGCGGCATCGTGATGGCCATCCAGGAGGACCCGGGCCTGTCCTGGCTCGTGTGGGTGTCCGTTCCCGTGCTGCTGCTGATCGTGGGCGTGCTGGTGCGGCGGCTGATGCCGCTGTTCGAGCGGATGCAGACCAACATCGACGACGTCAACGGCGTGATGCGCGAGCAGATCATGGGTATCCGCGTGGTGCGGGCCTTCGTGCGGGAGCGCCACGAGACCGGACGCTTCACGGACGCCAACGCGACGCTGACCAAGACCTCCGTGAACATCGGCCGGCTGTTCATCCTGATGGGTCCGCTCATCACCATGGTCCTGCACCTGGCCACCGCCGCAGTGCTGTGGTTCGGCGGCCACCGCGTGGACGACGGCCTCGTGGAGGTCGGCGCCCTGACCGCGTTCATGCAGTACCTGCTGCAGATCCTCATGGCCGTCATGATGGGCACGTTCATGTTCATGATGTTCCCGCGGGCGATCATCACCGCCCGCCGCATCGGCGAAGTGCTCACCACCACCGGTTCCGTCCAGGAGCCGGAGTACTCCATCGAGCCGCAGAGCAAGGACGGCACGGTCGAGTTCCGCAACGTGTCCTTCGCCTACCCGGGGGCCGAGGCGCCCATCGTGGACGGCGTCTCCTTCACCGCCGAGGCCGGCCAGACCACCGCGATCATCGGCTCCACCGGCTCCGGCAAGACCACCCTGATCAACCTCGTCCCCCGGCTCTACGACTCCACCGGGGGCACCGTGCTGATCGACGGCGTGCCGGTGGCGGAGATGTCCCGGGCCTCCCTCACCGAAGCCGTGGGGTTCGTCCCCCAGAAGCCGTTCCTGTTCTCCGGTTCCGTGGCGGACAACCTCCGCTTCGGCAAGCCGGATGCCTCCGAGCAGGAGCTCTGGGCCGCCCTGGACACCGCCCAGGCCACCGAGTTCGTCCGGGACCGGACCACCGGCGAGGGGGAGGGCGCCGCGACCGGACTCGACTCGGCCATCTCGCAGGGCGGCACCAACGTCTCCGGCGGCCAGCGCCAGCGACTCTGCATCGCCCGGGCCCTGGTGGCGAAGCCCCGCATCTACCTGTTCGACGACTCATTCTCCGCCCTGGACGTCACCACGGACGCACGCCTGCGGGCTGCCCTGACCGGCTACACCGAGGGTGCCACCACGATCATGGTGGCCCAGCGCGTCTCCAGCATCACCGAGGCGGACCAGATCATCGTGCTCGAGGAGGGCCGGGTCGTCGGCCGCGGCACCCACCAGGAACTCCTGGGCACCTCGAAGACCTACCGGGAGATCGTGGATTCCCAGATCAGCGCGGAGGAAGTGGCATGAGCACGGGCGAGAGCAACAACAGCACCCGGTCCAGCCAGCGAACCGGCCGTCCGGAGGACCTCTTCCCGGAGGTCCAGCGCCCCGCGTACCGGTCCACCGCCTTCCGGCCCACCGCTTCAGGGGCCGCGAAGGACGACGGCGCCGCGGCCGGCGTCGTGTCCGAGCAGGAGATCGCCGAGCTGCAGGACAGTGTGGGTACCGGCGAGTGGGGCGAAGGCTCCGCGCCGCGCAAGGCCAAGACCTTCTGGCCGTCACTCGGGCGGCTCTTCAGCACCCTGAAGGACCACAAGTTCGGGGTGGTGATGGTGTTCATCTTCGGCGCCATCTCGACCATCCTGACGGTCTGGGCCCCGGCCATTCTGGGCCAGGCCATGGACGTGATCTTCGACGGCTGGTTGGGCGACGGCATCGACTTCACCACGCTCTCGCGGATGCTGGCGATCGTGCTGGGCATGTACGTGGTGGCGTCCCTGTTCGACTGGCTCCAGGGCTTCGTGCTCAACGAGATCGTGATGCGCGTGGTCTACCGGATCCGCCAGCAGATCGAGGCCAAGGTCAACCGACTGCCCCTGAGCTACTTCGACACGCGCCAGCGCGGGGACCTGCTGTCCCGGACCACCAATGACGTGGACAACGTGCAGACCGCCATGCAGCAGGCCTTCGCGTCCCTGTTCTACGCGGTCATGACCATCGTCGGCATCACCATCATGATGTTCGTGCTGTCCTGGCAACTGGCGTTGATCGCCCTGATCGCCCTGCCGATCGCCGGCGTGGTGGTGGGCATCATCGGCTCGAAGTCGCAGAAGCTGTTCACCGCCCAGTGGAAGAACACCGGGCGGCTCAACGGGCACATCGAGGAGTCCTTCACCGGGCACGAGCTGGTGACCGTGTTCGGCCGCCAGGAGTCCATGCGAGAGCGCTTCGACGAGCGGAACGAGGACCTCTACGAGGCCTCCTTCCGGGCCCAGTTCTACTCCGGCATGATCATGCCGATCATGCAGTGGGTGACGTACCTGGGCTATGTGGGCATCGCCGTGGTCGGCGGCCTGCGGGTGGCCACCGGGCAGATGTCCCTGGGCCAGGTCACCGCGTTCATCCAGTACTCCCGCGAGTTCAACGCCCCGCTGGGTGAGATGGCGGGTATGGCGAACATGCTCATCTCCGGCGTGGCCTCGGCCGAGCGGATCTTCGAGCTGCTGGACGCCGACGAGCAGGAGGAGGACCTCTCCGATCAGGCCGACTACGGCACCCTGGATCCGGACGGCAAGCAGCCCGGCCAGCTGGCCCAGCCCGTGCACGGCCGGGTGGAGTTCGACCACGTGCAGTTCTCCTACACCCCGGAGAAACCGCTCATCACGGACCTGTCCCTGGACGCGCATCCCGGGGAGACCGTTGCCATCGTCGGCCCCACCGGGGCGGGCAAGACCACCCTGGTCAACCTCATCATGCGGTTCTACGAGATCGACGGCGGCCAGATCCGGCTCGACGGCGTGGACATCGCCACCCTGGACCGCGGGGTGCTCCGCGGCCAGATCGGCATGGTGCTGCAGGATGCGGTGCTCTTCGGCGGAACCATCCGGGAGAACATCCGCTACGGCCGGCTCGACGCCACGGATGAGGAAGTGGTGGCCGCGGCGAAGGCGACCTTCGTGGACCGCTTCGTGCACACGCTGCCGGACGGCTATGACACGGTGATCGAGGCCGAGGGTGCCAACATCTCCGCCGGTGAGCGCCAGCTCATCACGATCGCCCGCGCCTTCCTCGCCGATCCCGCGCTGCTGATCCTGGACGAGGCCACCTCCTCCGTGGACACCCGCACCGAGGTGCTCGTCCAGGAGGCCATGGCGGCCCTGCGCTCGGACCGGACGTCCTTCGTGATCGCGCACCGGCTGTCCACCATCCGCGATGCGGACGTGATCCTGGTGATGGAGCACGGGGACATCGTGGAACAGGGCTCGCACGAGCAGCTGCTCGCCGCCGAGGGCGCCTACTACCGGCTGTACATGTCCCAGTTCACCCAGGGCGTGGACCTGGATGCGGAGGAGGCGGCGGTGTCCGTGGGCACCGGCGCCATCCCGGTCGTCGGGGAATCAACGGTCGAGGAGAACCTCGCCACGGGGGCCGTCCCCGTGGTGGAACCGGCGCAGCACCGTCCCGAGTCCACCGGGGGCGTGACGGGTCCTCCCGCCGGCCGGTAACCGGCTGCGCCAGCAGAAGGCCGTGTTGGGGGCACCGGTCGGCGTGGATAGCATGGGCGCATGACCGATGACCCGCGGCAGGCACCGCAGCACGAGCCACACCGCCCCGCCGACGGTCACGGGTCCTCACCCCAGGGCCAGCCGACCATCCCGGCTGGCTGGCCGAAGCGGGGCCGGGACTACGGCCGGCCGCAGCAGGGCCCGCTCCAGCCCGCCGGGGCCGGCGTCGCTTCCCACGGTGCCGGCCCGGGCTCCATCCCCCCGGGGTGGCCCGGCCGCCGCCCGCAGGACCGGATCGTCCTCGACCCGGGCAAGCCCACGTGGATGGACCTGGTCACGGTGCTGGCCTACCTGATCATCTTCATCCTGGGCGCAGCCGTGCTGGTGACGTTCATCCCGGGCTTCCGGGAGCAGTTCACGGAGCCGGACGGCACTCTCAACGAGGGCTCGTTCACGTTCAGCATCAACCTGATCTCCTACTCGGTCCTCACCGTCCTGGCGCTGATCGCGTGCTGGAAGCCGTTCATCGCCTCGTTCCGCACGTTCAAGCAGTACGGGTGGCTCAAGATCGGCCTCATCCCGGTGATCTGGTTCGTGTGCATCATGGTCAACGCCCTCGTGGTGATGGCCGCGGGCCAGCCCATCAAGAGTGCCAACCAGCTGGCCATCGAGGAGATGACCACCCAGGTCGCGTTCCTGCCCATGGTGCTGGTGACGGTGTTCATGGCGCCGTTCGTGGAGGAGTACATCTTCCGGCACCTGATGATCGGCAAGCTCTCCCGCTGGATCAACGTGTGGGTCTGCGTGGTGATCTCCATGGTGCTCTTCGCCCTGATCCACTTCCTCAGCACCGGCTTCAACTTCGACCCCGTCCAGGTCATCCCGTACCTGACGCTCGCCGCCGCCATCACAGTGGCCTATGTCCTGACCGGCAAGTCACTGGCCTATGCCACGATCCTGCACGTGTTCAACAACCTCATCTCCATCGTCGTGGCGTACACGCTCCTGCCCCTGCTGCCCGAGGGCATGTGACCGCAGCACCCCGGGATGCCCGCCCGATCTCCCGGCAGATCCTGGCCCTCGCCGTCCCGGCGTTCGGCGCCCTGCTGGCCGAGCCGATGTTCCTGCTCGCGGACACCGCGATCATCGGCCACCTGGGCGTGGCCGAGCTGGCCGGCGTCGGGGTCGGCACCACGGTGCTGCACACCGTCACCGGGCTGATGATCTTCCTGGCGTATTCCACGACGCCGGCCGTGTCCCGGTTCCTGGGCGCCGGCAACCTGGGCGCGGCGATGGACCGCGGGCGGGACGGAGTGTGGCTGGCGCTGCTGCTCGGCACCGTCCTGGCGGTGGCGGGCTGGGTGACGGCTCCGACGCTGGCCGGGCTGATCGGCGCCGACGGGGCGGTGCAGGACCATGCGGTGGCCTACCTGCAGTGGTCCATGCCGGGGATCCCGGCGATGCTCGGCGTGCTGGCCGCCACCGGCATCCTGCGGGGGCTGCTGGACACGAAGACCCCGCTGATCGTGGCCGGGGTGGGCTTCGCCGCGAACATCGGGCTGAACTTCGTGCTGGTCTACGGCGCGGGCCTCGGGGTGGCCGGCTCCGCGATGGGCACCTCCGCCGTGCAGTGGGCCATGTTCGCGGTCTACCTGGCCGTGCTGTACCCCCGGTTCCGCCGCGCCGGCACCCACCTGGCCCCGTCCGGGTCCGGCATGCGCGCCACCGCGCAGGTGGGCTCCTGGCTGCTGTTGCGCACCGCCACGCTCCGGGCCGCCATCCTCTTCACGGTGGTGGCGGCCACCGGTCTCGGCACGGCCACGCTCGCCGCACACCAGCTCGTCTTCACGGTCTACTCGACCCTGGCCTTCGCCCTGGACGCCCTCGCCATCGCCGCCCAGGCCCTCATCGGCCGGGAGCTCGGGGCCGGCCGGAAGGCGGAGGCCCGCGCCCTGACCAGCACCATGGTCCGCTGGTCGCTGTGGTTCGGCGTGATCACCGGGGCGCTGCTGGCCGTCCTGGCGTGGGTGCTGCCGCCGCTGTTCACCCCGGAGCCCGCCGTCCAGGCCGCCGCGACCGCCGGGCTGCTGGTCCTAGCCGCCTCCCAGCCGCTGAGCGGTTACGTCTTCGTCCTGGACGGGGTGCTGATCGGTGCCGGCGATGCCCGCTATCTGGCGCTGGCCGGCGTCGTGAACCTGGCGGTGTACCTGCCGGCGCTCACCGGGCTCGGGTGGCTCGCCACCGGCGCCGGAACCGGTCAGGCGCCCGCTTCCGGAGCCCAACTGGCGCTGCTGTGGGCCGGTTTCGCGGGGGTCTTCATGGGAGCCCGCGCGCTCACCCTCGGGCTGCGGGCACGCTCGGATGCGTGGATGCGGACTGGCGGTTGACGGCGCCCACCTAGAATGGTCGGGTGCCTGCAGCAAAAGCCCCCGCCGAGACCGCCGCGATCCTGTGGAAGCCGATCCTGATCCGCGCGTTGATCGCCGCGATCTTCGGCCTGACCACCGTCTTCCTTCAAGATCCCGGCCTGCCCGTGTTGAAGTACGGCCTGGCGGCCTACTTCGTGTTCTCCGGTTCCGGGCTGTGGGAGTACCTGCGCCGGGATCCGGTGCCGGAGAAGATGCGCGGACCGCTCTCGATCGCCGCGGCCGTCTTCATGGTCGGTGCCATCGCCCTGCTGTTCGCCGGGACCGAGTTCGTGGCGGGGATCATCGCCGCAGTCGCCCTCATCGGCTCAGGCCTGGCCGAGTTCGTGGCCTGGCTGCAGTACCGCACGGTCTTCGTGCCGGCCCGCGACCAGTTGTACACGGGCGCGGTGGGCATGCTGTCCGGCGTCGGGCTGCTGTTGTTCCTCCACCTGGACGCGCACGGCCTGCTCGGAATCGTGGGCGGCGGGGCCATCATCATCGCGGTGCTCCTCGCCATCTCCGGCTTCGGCTTCCGGCACGACGCCGGCCCGGCCGCGCTGGCCGCCCAGAAGGACGAGGGCCCGCGCGCCCCGCGCAGCTGACCGGACGCGCTCCACAGAGCGGTCATTCGGGGCGGTCGGCCCCGTTCTCTACAACGCGTAGAATGAAAGGGTGCGTCCCGGCCCGAGGCCGACGCGCCACCACACTTTGAGCTGGTCAGGCCCGTTTCTCTCGAATCCGGCCCGGCCACCCGCAGTACAGGAGATGGTCAGTGAGCACGCCCAGCGCCGGTCAGCAGCCCGAGACGCCTCGTCCCGGTGACGCCCGGCCGGGTCGCGCCCCGGAGCAGGCCACAGGGAAGCCGGCGGGGACGGCGTCAGCCGGACGGTCGGAGACGTCGGCCGCCCAGCCAGCCGCGCCGGCCCAGCAGAAGGCAGGGTTCCTGCAGTCCATCAAGGGGCCACTGTGGTTCTCCTTCGTCCTGGCCCTGGTGGGCGGGGCGGTGGCCACGATGACCGCTTCCGGAGGCTCGGACAACCCGCTGCGGATCGACCTCGGGTTGATCGCCTTCGGGATCTTCTTCATCGTCTCCCTCGTGGTCGTGGCGATGCTCCAGCTGGCCGCCAAGGACAACCCCAAGCACCTCTCCCAGGGCTCGGGCGTGCACCGCTCCTCCGAGGAACTGCACCGGCAGTCCGTCGCCCGGCGCAAGGCCGAGGCCCAGCGCAAGCGGGATGCGGCACGCCAGGGCGAGCAGTCCGACGACGGTGACCAGCCCGGCGCAGGCGAGCCACAGGGGTCCTGAACCGTCAGTAGTGGAAGGTGTCCGAGGGCACCGGGGCGTGATCGTCCTCGATGTCCAATACCACGATGTCCCGGGTGGGGACGTGACGAGCCTACTTCTTCTTCTTGCCCTTCTTGGGTTTCTTCTTCCCGGGCTTGTCCTTCTTCTCCGGCGAGTCCTCCAGTGAACCGTGCTCCGAGGACATCTCGTCCGATTCGGCCTCGTAGTCCGCGTGGTCTCCGTCGTCTGAGAGTTCACCATGGTCCGGGAATTCTGCAGCTCGCCGGGCACGGTAGGCCTTGACGTGGGCGCGGTTGGCGCAGTTGGCCTCGTCGCAGAACTGCTTGGAACGGTTGCGTGTCAGGTCCACGAAGGCGTTGGTGCAGTCCTCTCCGGAGCAGGTCCGCAGCCGTGTCAGCTCGCCTGCCAGGGCCACCTCGGCCAGCGCCAGGGCCAGAGAGGTGGAGAGGGTCTTCTCCGGGACGTCAGTGTCCTGCCCGGCAGCCAGCACCGCGGGAGTGCGGGCCGTGGCCGGTTCGGGTGCGATCACGTGCACGGGACCCGCCGAGGCCAAAAGGTGGTTGACGCCCTCGAGGGCGGCATCGATGTCCAGGGCATGGGCGTCCTGCCAGATGCCCGCGACGGCGGCGCGCAGCTTGCGGACGGAACGCAGGGTGGCGCTGGAGGGATCCTCGTCGAAGTTCCAGCCGGGCAGGGCTGCGGGGAGCTCTGCCGGCTGGTCGAGCCGCTCGGGCAGGAGGCGACCGCCGCGGGGACCGGGGGCCGTGTTGGCAAGCGTCGCGGCCTGGGCCAGGCGACTGGTGGTGGTTGCTGAGAACATAGTGCGTTTCGTCCTTTTGAGGCTGTCCGGAATTCGGGGATGAATACTTCGGACGGTGACAGCACTGTACGTCTGCTTGGGGGTGCTGATCAGGCGGCTGGCCCTGAAACGCGTAGTGGACAGGAACTCAACAGATCGCGTTCAGGGAAGACCACGTGCTCGGTGCGGACGACACATCCTGCCACAGCGCGGGGTGGGGCCCTGGAGCTGGGGTACTTTGTACAAAGTTTGACCTGCGCGCCGCCCGAGGACCATCTCGGGCCGCGGAGTCGGCATGTCCGGCACCGCCCACAGTCCAAGGAGTACTGCATGAGCACTGAACAGACCACGGCTACCACGAAGTCGGCCGGACACGTCATCGTCGACACCCTCGAGGCGCACGGCGTCAAGCGGATCTATTCCATCCCGGGTGAGAGCTACCTCGATGTGCTGGACGGCCTGCACCACTCATCCATCGAGAACATCATCTGCCGCCACGAGGGCGGTGCCGCGTACATGGCCGAGGCCGACGGCAAGATGAACTCCGTTCCGGGCATTGCCATGGTGACACGCGGCCCCGGTGCCGCCAACGCGCACGTAGGCCTGCACACGGCCTGGCAGGACTCGACCGCGATGGTCCTGTTCGTGGGCCTGATCCCGTTCGAGCACCGCGGGAAGGAGGCCTTCCAGGAGTTCGACCCGCAGATGTGGTTCGAATCCGGCGCCAAGCGCGTGATGACCCTGGACCATGCCAGCCGTGCCTCCGAGATCGTGGCCGAGGCCATGTTCGCCGCCACGTCCGGCCGTCCCGGGCCGGTGATCGTGGGCCTGCACGAGGACATCATCAAGGAGCAGATCAGCCCCGAACTGCACCCGAACATCCCGGTGGCCACCGGCGGCATGACCGTGGAGGACTGGAAGGCCCTGAACGAGGCGCTGCAGGAGTCCGACAAGCCGCTGTTCATCACCGGCGGCAACGATTGGACCACCGAGGGCGCCGAGGCCCTGACGACCTGGCTCGAGGAGCACAACATCCCCGCGGCGGCCGAATGGCGCACCGAGGGCACCGTGCCGTTCACCTCCCCGTCCTATGTGGGCCCGATCGGCTACGGCCGTCCCAAGCCGACCTATGACCTGCTCGAGGAGACCGACCTCATCGTCTTCGTGGGCACCGTCCCCGGTGACGTGGTCACGGACGGCTTCACCATCCGTCAGAACTGGGACAGGAAGAACTTCCTCGTCACCATCGATCCCTCGCTGCGCGGCCGCTCCGGCCCCGTGTCCCACCAGATCGTGGCCAAGCCGGACGTGTTCGTGCGGGACCTCGTCCGCATGGACCTGGCCGTTAAGGACTCGTGGAAGGAATGGACCTCCCGCATGCGCGGCGAGCAGGAGAAGTTCGCCGCCCTGCCGTCCGCCGAGCCGGCCGAGGGCCAGGCCCGCATGGACACCCTCATGGCCAACCTGGTGCAGTCGTTGCCCGAGGACGCCATGATCACCCTGGGCGCCGGTGAGCACACCAACTGGGCCCACCGTTACTTCCCAACCAATTCCTATGCCGCCATGGTCTCGGCCCGCAACGGCTCCATGGGCTATTCGGTGCCCTCCGCCGTGGCCGCGTCCCTGAACTACCCGGGCCGCCGCGTGGTGACCATCGCCGGTGACGGCGAGTTCCTCATGAACGGCCAGGAACTGGCCACCGCCGCCCAGTACGGCGCCACCCCGCTGGTGGTCGTGATGGACAACCAGGAGTACGGCACGATCCGCACCCACCAGGAGCGGGACTACCCCAACCGGGTCTCCGGCACGCAGCTGAAGAACCCGGACTTCGCGAAGATGGCCGAGGCCTTCGGCGGTTTCGGCGTGCGCGTGGAGAAGGACGTCGACGTCCCGGCCGCCGTCGAGGCCGCCATCAAGGCGATCGACGAGGAGGGCACGTTCGCGCTCATCCACCTGATCGTGGACCAGCGGGTCAAGGCCTACTGACCCGCTGCGCTGGACTCAGCACGGAGGCCGCCCCGTCCGGGGGCGGCCTCCGTGCGTGTACGCCCGGCATGGGCATTCGCTTGGAGGTGAAAGTCCTCTGGAGGTGAAGGTGGTTTAACTCCTAGCTGATGGCAACTGCGTCACCGTGAGGTGGGGTGGGAAGGAAGCCGGAGGCAAATCCCTGCACCGAGGGACACGAACCGCATAGAAGGCATGTCGGTCGGGGTAAGCCAGCACGAGATGGTGAAGCCCTTTCCACCGAAACGGCCGGTGTGTAGATGTGGCGGGCGCAGGGGGAAAGTGAGTGTTCTTATCCGGGGAGATCTGTCCTAGTGCGCAGCCTGTGGTTCGGGTGGAGCGGTGCGGCTTCAAGGGTCGTGCTGATGGGGCAGAAGTCAGCCGAGGTCATAGTACCCACCGGGATCGTTTGGTTGGTGGGGAAGGGCCGAACGCTGGGAATTGATGTGTTGAAGCGGTGCTACTCGTGTTCACACCAGAATCGCAGCCAACCCACGAACACGTGGTGGGACAGCAAGGTCAGGAGGTACCGGTGAATCCGGGAAGGCCGCTTGTTGTGCGTAGTGATGGACCGGCGGGTATCGGGGATGACGTCAGGGATGGGCAGGGGTTGTGGGAGAAGGTTTTCTCCGCGCAGAACCTGTCCGTCGCGTTGAAGCGCGTCGAGCGCAATCGGGGTGCTGCTGGTGTTGATGGGCTGGGCACGGGGGATCTTCGTGGCTGGCTCGCCGAGCACTGGTCGGTAACCCGTCAGGCGTTGGATGCTGGCACGTATGCTCCGTTGCCGGTGCGTCAGGTGATGATTCCGAAACCTGATGGCGGTCAGCGGATGCTGGGCGTGCCCTCCGTGTTGGATCGGTTGATCCAGCAGGCAGTTGCGCAGGTGCTGTCCCCGGTCTTTGATCCGGGGTTCGTGGCGGTTTCCTATGGATTCCGTCCGGGTAGAAGCGCCCACGATGCGGTGCAGGTCGCCCGCACGGTGATCTCGCAGGGGTATCGGTGGGTGGTCGAGGTTGATCTGGACGCGTTCTTCGATCGGGTCAACCACGATGTGCTGATGTCCAGGATCGTGCGGAAGGTGAAGGACAAGCGGTTGCTGAAGTTGATCCGTCGCTATCTTGAGGCGGGGATCATGGCTGATGGTGTCCGGCGAGCTACGGAACAGGGGACCCCGCAGGGGTCGCCGTTGTCGCCGTTGCTCTCGAACGTCATGCTCGACGACTTCGATCAGCAGTTCTGGGATCGGGGCCACCGTTTCGTGCGGTATGCCGACGATATCCGGATCTTTGTGAAGTCCAAGAGGGCCGCGCAACGGGTGCTCGAACAGGCCGTCAAGGTCCTGGAAGGGCCCCTGAAGTTGAGGGTGAATCGGGAGAAGTCCACGATCAATCCGGCGAGCGTTGCAACATTGCTGGGTTTCGGGTTCTACTTCACGAAGGCCGGGGTCAGGATCCGGATTGCTCCGAAGGCGCTACGGCGCTTGAAGGAGCGGCTGCGGGAGTTGACCTCGCGGAGGTGGAGTGTCTCCATGGAACACCGTATCGGCGAACTGAACCGCTTCATCCGGGGATGGATGGGTTATTTCCGCTTGGACGAGACCCCTCGAAAGCTCAAGGATCTCGATGAGTGGTTCAGACGCCGGATGCGCCAGATCCGGTGGAAGGAATGGAAGAAACCGCGAACGCGGGTGACTCAATTGCGCCGCCTCGGGATACGGCCGGATCTGGCCTATCAATGGGGCATGAGCAGTCGGGGCTACTGGCGGATCGCGGGCTCGGCCATCCTGAACCGGGCCCTGCCCAACGACTACTGGACTGGGCAAGGACTCTTACTTCTCCACGCTGCCTGGGAACGCTTCCAACGACCCAGCGAACCGCCGTATGCGAGGCCCGCACGTACGGTGGTGTGAGAGGTGGGGCGGGAAACCCGCCCCACCTACTCGATTCAGCTGGTTTCCGGGTACGGCGGGTCCAGGCCGACCTGCCCGTCCACGGCCTCACGGATCAGGTCCGCATGGCCGAGGTGCCTGGAGTACTCCTCGATGAGGTCGAAGAGGTTCCGGCGCAGCGAGACCTCCAGATCGACCTGGTCGGACAGGGCGATCCGCTGACCCAGGCCGCCCCGGACCAGGGCTGCCTCCAGCCGGATCTGGGCCTGCGCCACCGCGGCGTCGTAGAGCGCATACAGCTGCTCGGGGGAGTCCTGAGCTGCGGAGGTGAAATCCCAGTCCTGCACCTCGTCCCATGGAGCGGAGGCCCAGGGCTCGCCGGGGCTGGAGCCGTCGATCTCCGGACCCGCCTTCATCGCCTCGACCCCCGCCAGATGCTTGATCAGACCACCCAGGGTCAGGGGTGATGCGCCGATGGTCGTGGCGAGCCCCGCCGCATCCAAGCCTCCGGTCTTCCACCGGAAAGTGACGCGCAGGCGCTCCAGGGAGCCGAGAACGTGTTCGATTTCGGTGCCGGCCAGCGGCGGATCCCAAGGGGGTGGCACCCACGGCCGGTCGTCGGTGGTTCCGTCCGGGGAATCGTCGCTGGAGGTCATGGAGCCAGGCTAGGAACTCCCGACGCCGGCCGGTAGCCTTCGGAGCCCCCGCCAGGCCTCCGGTGGTCGTCGGAGAGTCAGTCGGCATGCTTACCGACCTCGAGGGAACCGACGGTGCGGTGGAATGTCCATTCACGGGCGATCCCGCTCTACGGCCGGGGCGAGGCGGCCACGGGGTGTGACCTGCGCCGGATCCTCGGCGAGGCCTGGAGCGCCTTCGATGTGGCGATCCAGCGCGGCCGGCCGGCCTCGACCCGGGACCTGGCCAGCATCGGCGGGCTGGTGGCCCGGCTGACCTCGGAGCAGCTGGCACCCTTCGCCGATCACGTCCTCGAGCCGATCCGGCGCTACGACGCCATCCATGCCGCCGGTAGTGACGTGGGCCACGGCTAGGGATACCGTGGATGCACCGCCACAGCCAGGAGGTTGCGCCATGACGTCCCCGTCCACGGAATCCACCCGCACCGCAGTAGAGTCCACGGGTCGTGCCACCGGCACGGCCGATGCCAGCTCGGTGCTGGACGCCCGCCCCGAGATCGACGGCGAGGCCGTGTCCCGCGTCGGCATGACCCAGGCTGCACTGGACCTGATCGGCTCGCTCCAGCAGGTCCACGGCCCGTTGATGTTCCACCAGTCCGGCGGTTGCTGCGACGGATCCTCGCCGATGTGCTTCCCTGCCGGTGACTTCAAGACCGGGGGAGCGGACATCCTGCTGGGGACGTTCGTCCTGCCCGACGGCACGGAGCTGCCGTTCTGGATGAGCCGCGAGCAGTTCGACTACTGGAAGCACACCCACCTGACCCTGGACGTGGTCGACGGCCGCGGCTCGGGCTTCTCGGTGGAGGCGCCGGAAGGCAAGCGCTTCCTCATCCGGTCCCGTCTGATGGACGCGCAGTGACCCTGTCCCTGTCTGGTCCGTCGTCCGGCTCCCTGTCCGGTGCGGCCTATCAACGGGTCGTCGAGCGGGCGCGGGGCGAGCTGGCGGGGCCGGATCACCGCGGGATGCTCGGCCAGATCCGTGCCGAGGTCGCCGAGTCCTGGCGTCGCTCGCTGGTGGTGCACGGTGGCACCGGAAAGCCCCTGGAGCCCCGGCTGGTCACGGACTCGGACCTGCGGGAGGTGCGGCAGGGCCACCCGCTGGCGCCGGTCCTGCCCATCATCCGCCGGCTCCTCGTGGAGCCCGCCGCGGATGCCAGTCTGATCGTCGCGTTGGGGAACGCGGAGGGGCACCTGCTGTGGGTCGAGGGCGATGACCAGGCCCGTCGTCGCGCTGACGCCATGGGTTTCGTCCCCGGTGCCGACTGGTCCGAGGCCTCCATGGGCACCTCTGCCCCAGGGACGGCGCTCTACTCCGGCCGGCCCGTGCAGGTGAGCCGGGCCGAGCACTTCAATCCCGTGGTGCATCCCTGGAGCTGCTCGGCGGTTCCCCTCCGCGACCCGGCTGACGGCCGCATCGTCGGCGTGATCGACCTGACCGGTGGGGACGAGGCCATCTCCCCGCTGGCCCTGCCCCTGCTGAAGGCCGCCGCCGAGGCGGTGCATTCGGCCTGGCGGGAACACCTCCTCCCGCCCCCTGCACCGAGCCCGGTCCGCGAGGCCATCCTGCACGTCACCGGCGGCCTTCCGCCCCGGTTGGCTGGCGCCGACGGCGCGTGGCGGGAGATCCCCGGCAAGCACGCCGAGATCCTGACGCTGCTCACCTGGCATGGAGCCGGGTTGGACGGCGCCGAGCTGGAAGAACTCGTCTACGGGTACGGCGCCGGCACCACGCTCCGTGCCGAGGTGCACCGTCTCCGGCGAGCCCTTGAGACCGGCGTGCCCGGGGTGACGCTCCGGGCTCGGCCCTATCGGTTGGAGGGCGCGCTGGCCACGGACGCCGTGCTGGCACGGGAGGCCCTGCGCCGAGGTGAGGTGAGCGTCGCGTTGGGCCATGCCGCAGGGTCGGTGCTGCCCCGGTCCGCGGCGCCCGGCATCGTCGAGATCCGCCACCACTTGGGCCTCGCCCTGCGGGAGGCGGTGTTGGAGGACGCCGGAATCGAGGACCTGTGGACCTACCTGGCACGCCCCGAGGCGGTCGGCGACCTCGAGTTGTGGGTGACAGCCCTGAAGATGCTGCCCGCGGACTCCCCGCGCCGGGCACTGGCGGTCTCCACCGTGGAACGCCTCGAGGCTGAGGCGCGCTGAGAGCCCGCGTATAGGCCTGCGCGGAGGTGCAACGTGGATGCAACATGGCTGTGACTACGATCACAGCATCAGTCCATCCATCCCCGCATTCCAGGAGCTGACATGACCATCTACGCCAACCCGGGAACCGACGGTTCCGCGGTGACCTTCAAGCCCCGCTATGAGCACTACATCGGTGGTGAGTGGGTGGCCCCCGTCAAGGGCCAGTACTTCGAGAACCCCAGCCCGGTCACCGGCAAGTCGTTCACCGAGGTCGGGCGCGGCACGCCGGAGGACATCGAGGCGGCGCTGGATGCCGCCCATGCCGCAGCTCCGGCGTGGGGCAGGACGTCCCCGGCCGAGCGGGCAGTGATCCTCAACAAGATCGCTGATCGCATGGAGCAGAACCTCGAGATGCTCGCGGTCGCCGAGACGTGGGACAACGGCAAGGCCGTGCGGGAGACCCTGAACGCGGACATCCCGCTCGCGATCGACCACTTCCGCTACTTCGCGGGCACCATCCGGGCGCAGGAGGGCTCTCTGTCCCAGCTCGACGAGGACACGGTGGCGTACCACTACCACGAGCCCCTCGGTGTGGTGGGCCAGATCATCCCGTGGAACTTCCCCATCCTGATGGCCACGTGGAAGCTCGCCCCAGCGCTGGCGGCCGGCAACGCCGTGGTGCTCAAGCCCGCGGAGCAGACCCCGGCCTCGATCCTGGTGCTGGCCGAACTGATCGGCGACCTGCTGCCGGCCGGCGTGCTGAACATCGTCAACGGCTTCGGGCTCGAGGCCGGCAAGCCACTGGCGTCCAACAAGCGGATCCGCAAGATCGCCTTCACCGGTGAGACCACCACGGGCCGGCTGATCATGCAGTACGCCTCCGAGAACCTCATCCCGGTGACGCTCGAGTTGGGCGGCAAGTCCCCGAACATCTTCTTCGAGGACGTGATGGCCGCGGATGACGCGTTCTGGGACAAGGCGCAGGAGGGCTTCACCATGTTCGCCCTGAACCAGGGAGAGGTCTGCACGTGCCCGTCCCGCGCCCTGGTCCAGGAGTCCATCGCGGACGGCTTCCTGGAGGCCGTGGTGGAGCGCACCCGCCTCATCAAGCAGGGCAACCCGCTGGACACCGAGACCATGATGGGAGCCCAGGCCTCGAACGACCAGCTGGAGAAGATCAAGTCCTACCTGGACATCGGCCGCCAGGAGGGGGCCGAGGTGCTGCTCGGCGGAGAACAGGCCCACCTCGACGGCGACCTGGCCGGGGGCTACTACGTGCAGCCGACGATCTTCCGCGGCCACAACTCCATGCGGGTCTTCCAGGAGGAGATCTTCGGTCCGGTGGTCTCCGTGGCCACGTTCTCCGACTTCGATGACGCCATGACGATCGCCAATGACACGCTCTACGGCCTGGGAGCAGGGGTCTGGTCCCGCAACGGCAACACCGCCTACCGTGCCGGCCGCACCATCCAGGCGGGACGGGTGTGGGTCAACCAGTACCACGCGTACCCGGCGCACTCGGCGTTCGGCGGCTACAAGTCCTCCGGGATCGGGCGGGAGAACCACAAGATGATGCTGGACCACTACCAGCAGACCAAGAACCTTCTGGTCTCCTATACCGAGGACAAGCAGGGCTTCTTCTAGGCCGTTTCCAGACACCGGCCCGGGACGTGCGGCTCGCCTCCCGGGCCGGTGACAACCACCGCGACTCCGGATCCGCACGCCCAGATGCGTGATGGGTCGCCGGAGGGGACGAGCGCGCTCTCAAGCCCTTGAGCGCGGCCATTCTGAGCAACACACCACTGACCACATCAACACATCCATGACCAACATGACCAAGGAGTACCCATGTCAACCATGAAGGCAGCAGTTGTTGAGAGCTTCAACCAGGATCTCGCGATCAAGCAGGTCGACATCCCGGAGCCTGGGCCTGGCCAAGCCCTGGTGAAGCTGACGTCCTCGGGGGTCTGCCATACGGACCTCCACGCCGCCACCGGGGACTGGCCGGTGAAGCCGTCCCCTCCGTTCGTCCCCGGCCACGAGGGCGTGGGCATCGTTGAGAAGATCGGGGAGGGTGTCACCGAGCTCTCCGAAGGGCAGATGGTGGGCAACGCGTGGCTGTGGAGCGCCTGCGGGAGCTGCGAGTACTGCCGCACCGGCTGGGAGACCCTGTGTGAATCACAGCAGAATGGCGGCTACGCGGTGGACGGCTCCTTCGGTGAGTACATGATCGTGGATGCCAAGTACGCCCCGGTACTGCCTGAGGGGTCAGACCCGTACGAGGTCGGCCCGGTGCTGTGCGCCGGCGTGACCGTCTACAAGGGCCTCAAGCAGACGGAGGTTCGGCCCGGGCAATGGGTCGTCATCTCCGGCATCGGCGGCCTGGGGCATATCGCCGTGCAGTACGCGGTGGCCATGGGCATGCGGGTGGTGGCCGTGGATGTGGCCGATGACAAGCTGGCCCTGGCCCAGAAGCACGGGGCCGAGATCGTGGTGAACGCGAATGTGGCGGAGCCGTCCGTGGAGATCCAGGAGAAGATCGGCGGTGCCCATGGCGTGCTGGTCACCGCAGTCCACCCGAAAGCCTTCGGCCAGGCGATCTCGATGACCCGCCGTGGGGGAACCATCGTGTTCAACGGCCTGCCCCCGGGAGACTTCCCCGCCCCCATCTTCGACATCGTGCTGAAGGGACTGACGATCCGCGGTTCGATCGTCGGTACGCGGCAGGACATGGTGGAGGCCTTGGAGTTCTACGCCGCCGGCAAGATCCACCCGACCTACACCAAGCGTCCGATCGAGGACATCAACGCGATCTTCGACGAGATGCACCACGGCAAGATCGACGGCCGCGTGGTCCTGGACTACTCGGCCAGCCCGGAACGCTGATCTGCACCGTGCCCACCGCTGGTGGGTACGGGAAGGCACCGCCACGGCGGGCATGACGAGACCCCGGGTGATCCGGCTGCGTGAGGGGGACGCAAACTGCCGGGCCCGGGGCCTCTTCCTGTCATCACTCGCACCTTGATGAGGTGCTTCCCACTATAGGGAGCCGACCTGTTCATGGACTTGGCCGCCGCTGTGAAGGGGCTGGCAATCCGGCACCTCGGCCAGGTGACCCGCGTGGGATCGCTTCCGGCCGGCGTCGGGCGCGGGCCGGGTAGCCAGCCCCAGAGAGGTATCGGCGCTAGAGGTACTGGGCGGCCAGCCGGGTGAGCGAGGCCTGGATGCCGTTGGCGTTGTCCTGCGGGCGCCGCGTCAGCTCGTAGCCGCGGGCCACCACGTGCCGGGTCCAGGAGTAGTCGAAGGTCTCGGTGACCACGGTGCTCCAGTCCCCCTGGTCCTCGAATCGCCACCGCCACCGGTGCCCGCCCGGGTGCTTCCACTCCACGAGTTCGTTCTCGTCCGCCGCGGTGACTACGAGGGTCATGGTGTAGGGGAAGCCGAACTTCCTCATCGCCACCGAGAACTCGTCCCCGACCGCCAGGCGGTCCGGCCCGGTCTTGGCGTACTGGACGGTGGCGGAGCCGTCCACCTCGTGGTGCCGGTGCGGATTGGCCAGGATCGGGTACAGCTCCGAGGCAGGGGCGTTGACCAGGATCCGGTAGCTGACCTGCAGCGGACCCGTGTCCACCGGCTGGGGCCAGCCGGCCTGCGGTGCGGAGGTGGGCAGCCCGGTCTCAGGGTTGACGGCGGCTTCGGAGTCTGGCCGGCTCGGGTTCGGCTGCGGGGTGTTCTGCGGCGGGTTGCTCATGTACCCAGTGTAGGAACACCTGAAGTCAGGGACCCCTGCTTGCTGCCGGTGGTGGCATCCGCTTCATTCAGCCTCGCGGTGGAGAGCAGAAGAGAGCGACCCACTAGATCTGCGCAGATACCCAACCCGAAGAGGAATGCCAGAGACGGGAGGCGGCCCGTGCTGGTGGCTGCATGGACCTCCGACAGCTGTTCCGAGAGGATCGGAATGGTCTCTGTGACGAACCACCCATTCACCACTTGTTGCTGGGGCGCTCCCGCTGTATTGCCATCATTGACGGCCTTGGCAGATTCTGCCGATGAGATGTTCGATGACCAGTCCTGACTGGACGATGAGGGCGCGGCGACGAACCAGACAACAATGGTCAAAACGGCGACCGCTGTCCACAGGGCTGCGCGGTAAAGATCTGCTGCTCGAGCAGCCTGAGCAGCGTTTCTGGCCCGTCGTTGCGGTTTCGGTGCATCGGACCATCCGGGTGGACGAGCTGCCATAGGAGTGACCGACGGGGCGTTCGGTGGGGTTGGTGGAACCTGGTGCGAGTGGTTGCTCATGAGACGTCTTTCGAATCGATGGGGATGAGTGATCTCAGTAGAGCACGCGTAAGGGACGCGATAAGTCTCTGAATTGAACCGGAGCTATCGTAGAAGATGCCATCCCGCCGGATCTCGGCGTCCCCATGACCCCACCGAGGCACACCCCCATGTCCCCAAAGCATCCGTTGCGCTTCGTCAGGTCATCCACCAAGGAGATGCTGGACACGCCGCACCACCCCGAGGTGGCCCAGAACCTCGCCCTGGGCGACGGTGGGGCGACCCCGGAGCAGCGCCAGTCGGTGTGGTTGACCCTGCGCCGGCCCGGGTGGCTCAAGACCGAGGTGCTCTCCGGGCTCGTGGTGGGACTGGCGCTCATCCCCGAGGCCATCGCCTTCTCGCTGATCGCCGGGGTGGATCCGGCGGTCGGGTTGTTCGCCGCCGCCATCATGGCCATCTCCATCTCCTTCCTCGGGGGCCGGCCGGCCATGATCTCGGCCGCCACCGCCGCCACGGCGCTGGTCATCGCCCCCGTGGTGGCCAGCCACGGGGTGGAGTACCTCTTTGCCACCGTCATCCTGGCGGGTGTCCTGCAGGTGGCGATGGGCCTGCTCGGTATCGCCAAGCTGATGCGGTTCATCCCCCGCAGCGTGATGACCGGGTTCGTCAACGCGCTCGCGATCCTCATGTTCATGTCCCAGCTGCCGGACCTGATGGACGTCCCCTGGCTGGTCTACGTCCTGGTGGCCCTCGGCCTGGCCCTCATCTTCCTGTTCCCCCTACTGACCAAGGCGGTGCCGGCGTCCCTGGTCTCGATCGTAGTGGTGACGGGTTTGGTGATCGCCACCCAGATGGCCGTGCCGAGCGTGGGGGACAAGGGCGAGCTGCCGCAGGCGCTACCGGTGCTGGTGCTGCCCCAGGTGCCGTTCACCCTGGAGACGCTCCAGGTGATCGCCCCCTACGCGTTCGCCATGGCCGTCGTCGGGCTGATGGAGTCCCTCATGACCGCCAAGCTCGTGGACGATGTCACGGACACCGGCTCCTCCAAGACGCGGGAGTCCCTGGGCCAGGGCGGGGCGAACATCATCTCCGGGTTCTTCGGCACCATGGGCGGTTGCGCCATGATCGGCCAGACCATGATCAACACCAAGGCCAACGGGGCTCGCACCCGACTGTCCACCCTGACGGCCGGCGTCATGCTGCTGGTGCTCTCCGTACTGCTGGGCGAGCTGGTCGGCATGGTTCCGATGGCCGCCCTGGTGGCCGTGATGGTCTACGTCTCCTGGGCCACCTTCGACTGGCACTCGATCCGTCCCTCCACGCTGCGGGCCATGCCCTTGTCCGAGACGCTGGTCATGCTGATCACCGTGGCCGGCACCGTGGCCACCGGGAACCTCGCCGTGGGCGTCGGGCTCGGCGTGCTCGCCGCCATGGTGTTGTTCGCCCGGAGGGTGGCACACTTCGTGACGGTCCGGCGGACCGTCGGCCCCGGGGACAACGCGCACGACGACGGCGGGACCGTCACGTACACCGTGGACGGCGAGTTGTTCTGGGCCTCCTCGAACGACCTCTACACGCAGTTCGACTACCTCGCGGACCCGGACCGCGTGGTGATCGACCTGAGCGACTCCCACCTGTGGGACGTCTCCACGGTGGCCAGCCTGGACGCGATCACGGAGAAGTACGAGCGCTACGGCAAGACCGTGGAGGTGGTGGGACTGAACGACGCCAGCGCTGCCATGCGGCAACGGTTACGCGGGAAGATCGCCCCCGGGGGCTGAGCCCGCCGGCGGACCGAGCACCAAATCCAGCAGGTCGGGGAACCCCGGCCCTTCCACCTCGCGCCCTGCGGGCCCATCCGCCGCGCCGCCTGCGAGGGCCAGCCCGAGTTGCTGGGCTTGGCGCCGCTGCTGGACCACGAGAGCATGTCCGAGCAGCAGGGAGAGGACGGCCTCCACGAGCACGGCCTGCCCAGGGGCCGCCTCCTCCAGCAGGGTCCGCACCCGGCGGCCGCCGGTGCCGAGCGCCACCACCGAGGCCACCAGTTCGGCGCCGTCCCGCGTGGCGAGCAAGCACCCGTGCAGGGCCGAGGCCCGGCCGTGGACATCGGTGGGGCGGTCGCCCGTGAGGCCGGGGGCGCGGACCTCGGAGAGCAGCCGGTCGGCCACGAGCGCGAGCAGCGACTGCTTGTCCGGCACGTGCCAGTACAGCGCCGAGGGCTGGACCTGGAGCTCCTTGGCCACGCGGCGCATCGAGAGGTCGGCCAGCCCGTAGTCCCGGAGGATCCGCAGCGAGGCCTGCACCAGATCCTCGACGTCGAGGGCGGGGGTCGTGGCGGAACGCGGCATGGACATAGGATACCCTGAACACTGTTCACTGAACGGTGTTCAGGAAGCGACCGTCATGACGCTCCGCCGCCTGCAATCGCCCGCTACCCGGAGGTCCCATGCACAGCATCCCTCAGCCGACACAGCCGACTCAGCCGACACAGCCGGCCGTCGCCCGGGAGGACGCCCTGCGATCGCTGGCCCGGATCGCCGTCTTCGCCGCACTCATCGGCGCGCTCGGGCTCATGGGCGCGGTGCCGGTGCCCGGATTGGTGCCGGTCACCGCCCAGACCCTCGGCGTCATGCTCGCCGGGGCCATCCTGGGGCCCTGGCGCGGCGCCGCCGCGGTGAGCCTCCTGCTGGTGCTCGTGGCCTTCGGCATGCCGCTGCTCTCGGGTGGCCGTGGAGGCCTCGGGGTCTTCGTGGGCCCGAGCGCGGGGTACCTGTTCGGCTGGGTGCTGGGCGCCGCCGTCGTGGGCCTGTTCCTCCACGGCTTGCGGCGCTCCCGCGGGGCGGCCGGCCCAGGCCGCCTCCGGCCGCCCCGGCCGACGTGGCTGCGCGCGGTGCCCGGCATGCTCGTGGGCGGCATCCTCGCCGTGTACGCCGTGGGCATTCCGGTGCAGGCCCTCATCACCGGGATGGCGCTCTCGGACACCGCACTGACCTCCCTGGCGTTCCTGCCCGGCGACCTCATCAAGGCGGCCGTCGCCTGTCTGGTGACCATGGCCCTGTGGCGGGCGTACCCCCGTGCCTTCCGCTGACCGGATCGCCCCGATTCGCGGGGCCGACCACGCCGCCGTGCTGGACGCCGCCCTCGAGGCGCGCGCCGGCGGCCGGGTGCCGCTGGTGGGGGACGAGCGGTGGACACAGGACCACTGGGACGCCGTGGTGCGGACCGTGCGGTCCCACGGCGTGCCGCCGGAGGCCGACTGGGCCACCTTCACCTCCGGCAGCGCCGGGTCCCCCCGCGTGGTGCTGCGCACCGAGGCCTCCTGGCGCACCGCCTACCCGGCCGTCACGGCCCTGCTGGACGCCCGGGCCGGGGACCGCATGCTCATCCCCGTGCACCCCGTCTCCTCTATGGCCCTCAACGCCGCCGCGCACGCCCGCGCCACCGGACTCGGGGTCTGCGTCCCGGCCGGTGCCCGGCTGCGGGCCGCGGACCTGACCGGGCTGGCCGGGTCGGGCGGCCCCGACCTGATGCACGGCACCCCGTGGCAGCTGCGGGACCTCGTGGACCTGCTCGACGCCGGCACCGGCACCGTCCTGCGAAGCGTCCTGGTCGGCGGGGACCGGCTGGATCCCGCGCTCGCCGCCCGCGCCCGGGCCCACGGGCTCCGCGTGGCCTCCTACTTCGGGGCGGCCGAGCTGTCCTACGTGGCCGCGGACACCGGGGACGGGTTGTTGCCGCTCGACGGGGTGGACGTGCAGGTCCGGGACGGTGTCCTCTGGGTCCGCACCCCCCAGCGCGCCCTGGGCACCGTGGGGGCCGACGGCCACCTGACCGCCGGCCCCCTGCAGGACGACGACGGCTGGGTTACCGTGGGCGACCGCGCCCGCCTTCAGGACGGGGTGCTTGTCCCGGCCGGACGGGCGGACGAGGCCATCCTCACGGCCGGCGCGACCGTGGTCCCCGCCGACGTGGAGGCCGTGCTGGGCGGGATCGAGGGGGTGCAGGCGGCCCTCGTGGTCGGCCGGCCGGACACCCTGCTCGGCCAGCGGGTGGCCGCCTACCTCGAGCCGGCCCCCGGTGCGGTCCTGGATGCCGCCGCCCTGCGGCGGATCCGCTCGGCCGCGGGAGAGCGGCTGGCGGTGGCCCAGCGGCCGCGGCACTGGCGGACCGTCCCGGAGCTGCCCCGGACCGGGTCGGGCAAGGTCCGCCGGCTGGACGCCGGGCAGGCCGAGGCCCTGGCCGTCCGTCCCGACGCCTCCCCGGCGGAGGGCCGGGCATGAGCCACGCACCCGCGCCCGGCGTCGCGATCGTCGCCGCCGCCCGCACCCCCGTCACCGGGCGGTCCCGCGCCCAGGGCCACCTCGGCGCCGACCAGTTGGCCGCCCCCGTCCTGCGCCACCTGGCGAGCGCCGCCGGGGAGGTGCCTGCCGCCGTCGTGCTGGGGAACTGCTGGGGCCCGGGCGGCAACCCCGCCCGCATGGCGGCCCTGGGCGCCGGATTCGGGGAGGGGGCCGTGGGCTGGAGCGTGGACGCCCAGTGCGGCGCGGGCCTCGTGGCGATCCAGCAGGCCGCCGACCACGTGCTGCGCACCGGGTCCCCGGTGGCAGCCGGCGGCACCGAGAGCGCCTCCACGGCGCCGGAGCGCCTGCTCGCGGGGGTGCCCTACCGCCAGGCACCGATGGCCCCGGCGGGATTCGCGGACCCGGACATGACCGAGGCGGCCGACGACCTCGCCCGGCAGCTGGGCCTCGGCCGGGAGCGCCAGGACTCCTTCGCCGCCCGCAGCCATGCCCTCGCCCTGAAGCACACCGCGCTGCGGTCCCGGGAGACCGTGCCCGGACTGGGGAGCGACGGCGGCCCGCGCCGGCTGGGTGCCGGCATGCTGTCCCGCTTCCGCCCGATCGTGGACCGCCCCGGGGCCACCGTGACACCGGCGACCGCGGCCCGGGTCTCCGACGGGGCCGCCGCCGTGCTGCTGGTGCCGGCGGGGCGGGCGGGACGCGCCGGAACGGCCGCGCCGCGGGCCGGAGCGGCGAGAGTGGCGGGACGCCCGGTGACCGCCCCCTGTCTGCTGCGCGGCTGGGTGCTGACCGGCGGGGATCCGGCGCTGCCCGGGCTGGCACCCGTGGCGGCCGTCCGCGCGGCACTGGACCGGGCCCGCGTCGGGCTTGGGGAACTCGCCGCCGTGGAGCTGGTGGAGGCCTACGCGGCCCAGGCGCTGGCGGCCCTCGACGGGCTCGGGCTCGCCGAGCCGGTGGACGGCGGGACCGGAAGCCGGATCGACCCGCGGGTCAACGCCGCCGGCGGTGCGCTCGCGCTGGGTCACCCCTGGGGCGCCTCCGGCGCGCTGGCCGTGGTGCGGCTGGTGCATCGGCTCGACGGGATGGCCCCTGGATCCCTCGGGGTGGCCGTGTGCGCCATCGGAGGGGGCATGGGGGCGGCGATGGTGCTGGAGCGGCTGCCATGACGGTGCAGATCTCCGGGCTGCGGGTCGAGGCCGAGGACGGTGAGCGGCGCGCCGTGCTGCTGGATGAGGTCACGTGCACCCTCTCCGCCCACACCACCGCGGTGATCGGGGAGAACGGCTCCGGCAAGTCCACGCTGGCCCGGGCCGTCGGGGGACTGAACCGGCCGGCCGCCGGCACCGTCCACGTGAGTGGACTGGACACCGTCCGGCAGGCCCGGCAGCTACGACGGCGGGTGGGGTTCCTCTTCGCGAACCCGGCCGCCCAGGTCATCATGCCGACGGTGCGCGAGGACGTGGCCCTGACTCTGCGGGGACGGGGGCTGTCCCGCGGCGAGGTCGCGGAGCGGGTGGACCGGGCCCTGGTGGAGCACGAGCTGATGGACCTGGCGGACCGCCCCTGCCTGTCCCTGTCCTCCGGGCAGCAGCAGCGCCTGGCCCTGTGCGCCGTCCTGGTGGGGGAGCCGGACCTCGTGATCGCGGACGAGCCGACCTCCCTGCTGGACGCCCGCCACCGGCGCGCGGTGGCGCGGCGGCTGCTGGACGCCGACGGGCCGGACGTGTTGCTCGTGACCCACGACCTCGAGCTGGCCCGGCGCTGCGAGGAGGCGGTGCTGATCGACGGCGGACGGCTGGTGCGCCAGGGTCCACCTGCCGACGTCATCGCCGCCTATGAGGAGCTGTTGCCGGCATGATCTCGCTCTACGTGCCGGGCCGCGGGCCGCTGCACCGGATGCCGGCCGGCGTGAAGCTGGGCGGGTTCGCGGTGCTCGCGATCGCGGTGTCCTTCCTGCCCGCGTCCTGGTGGGCCGCGGCGGGACTGCTGGCCCTGCCGCCCGTGGTGTTCGCCGTGGCGGGGCTGGGGTGGCGGCTGCTCGCCCGGGACGCGCGGCTGCTGGTGATATTGCTGGCGTTCCTGGTGGTGACGCAGCTGATCTTCCTGGAGCCGGTGCAGGCCGCCACGAACACCGCCCGCGTCCTGAGCCTGGTGCTGCTGGCGCAGGCCGTCACCCGCACCACCCCGGTGGAGGGCGTGATCGGCGCGGCGGAGGCGCTGTTCGGGCCGTTGCGGTGGTTCGGGGTGCGCCCCGACCGCATCGGCCTGGCCCTCGCCCTGACCCTGGCCGCCGTGGGCCAGCTCGGGCTGTCCATCCGCCAGGTGCGGGAGGCCCAGCGCAGCCGCGGGGTCCGGACCGGTGCGTGGGCCTGGGCGGTCCCGGTGCTCGTGCTCTCCCTCAAACACGCCGGCGACGTCGGCGACGCCCTGGTGGCCCGCGGCCAGTCGTGACCGTGGTCCGCCGGCCCGGCGGCGGGTGCCAGAATGGGCGCCATGCAACCCGACGACCTCGATGCCCGGCTGGTCCAGCTGCTGACCGACCATCCTCAGCTGCCCATCCTGGAATGTGCCCGCCGGCTGGGGGTGGCCCGCGGCACCGTGACCAGCCGGCTCGCCCGGCTCCAGGCACGGGGCGTGATCTCGGCGATCGTCCCGCAGGTCGATCCGGCGGGCTTCGGCTACGACCTGGTGGCCTTCTGCTTCGTGGACATCATCCAGAACGTGGGGCACGGGCCGGTGACCGAGGCGATCCTCGCGGCCATCCCGGAGGTCACCGACCTCTACACGGTCACCGGGGACCACGATCTCCACCTGCGTGTGGTGGCCCGCAACGGCCAGGACCTGCAGGACGTGCTGGACCGGATCTCCCAACTGGCCGGTGTGGCCCGCACGTCCTCCTCCCTGGCCCTGCGGACCCACATCCAGGGGCGCACGCTGCCTCTGCTGCATGCGGTGGCCGACTCGACCTACTGAGGTCACGAGGACCGGACTTTGCTGGTCATGATGTCCAGTGATTGACTCGATAAGAGCGTCAGAATGCACAGGGTGTGCAGCTGAGGCTGGTTCGATTGCGCAGTAAAGATTGACCGGCCACACTTCTCGGCAAGACCTGACGTCCATTGCCGAGGAGTTCCACCGTGACCGCTGCACCCGCCCCGACCGCCTCGCGCACCGAGCTCACCGCGGCGGTTGGGCCTGCCGACCTCTCCGGGACCTCCCCCGTCGTCGGTGACTCCGCCGTGCGCCCCACTGTCCCCCAGGCCGTGGCCGGCGTGGTCCGGCAGAGGGCCGACCTGCTCTTCGGCCTGATGGGCAACGGCAACGCCCACCTGATCAGTGAGCTGACCAGTACGGGGTTCCCCCTCGTGACGGTGCGGCACGAGGCGGGAGCGGTCGCCGCCGCCGATGCCTACTACCGCGCCTCGGGCCGGGTCGGCACCGCGACCGTCACCTACGGTGCCGGCTTCACCAACACCCTCACCGCCCTGGCGGAGGCCTCGCTGGCGCGGATCCCGCTGGTGCTGATCGTGGGTGACGTCCCCACCACGGGGCCCCGCTATTTCGACATCGACCAGGTCGGGATGGCCGCTGCCGCCGGCGTGGAGACCATCCGGTTGGATGCCCGGGCCCCGGCCGCTCAGGTGCGCGACGCCTACGCGCGCGCCACGTCCGGAAGGCGCCCCGTCGTCGTCGCGATCCCCTACGACCTCGTGGAGGTACCGGTCAGTACCCCGGTCGAGGCCCAGGTGGGGAACGCCGGGCGCGTCGAGGCGAGCTCGGCTTCCGCCCTGGCTGAGTCCGGATCGCGCCCGATGCCGGCCGAGCGACTGCCCGTCGACGGCTCGCCGGCCGATGGAGGGCCCATCGATCGTGGGTCGGCGGACGACGCCCCGATCGAGGCCGAATTGGATCCGCTGGCCGCCGCGTTGCGCACGGCGGAGAGGCCGCTGCTGGTCGCCGGCCGGGGTGTGCTGGACTCCCCGGGCGGCCCCGAGGCGCTGCGAGACCTGGCCGACCGTGTGGGAGCCCTACTGGCGACCTCCGTGATGGCCCGCAATGTGGCCGGCCCCGAGGGCGACCTGGGCATTGCCGGGGGCTTCGGCCGCCTGGAGCGGGTGGAGATCATGCGCCAGGCCGATGTGGTGCTGGTGGTCGGCGCCAGCATGAACCCCTTCCAGATGCGCTATGGCACGGTCTTCGGTCCTGCCGCGACCGTCCTGCAGATTGATGTGGACCCCGCGCGCCGTCATCAGCGCACCGAGCACTTCCTGCTCGCCGATGCCGGCACTGCCCTGCGGGCGCTCGCCGATCGCCTCGGTGACGGCCCGCTCGAGAACGGCAGGGCCGACGGCGGTTGGCGGGCCCGCCAGCCGATTCCGCCGGCTCCGCGCCTGGACGCGTCGGTCGAGGCGGTCGGGGCGGTCGAAGAGGGTCAAGGGGACCCGGCAGATGCGGCAGACCCAGCGGATCAGGCGGCCGGCGCCGAGAAGGTGGGGGCCGGCGTCGTTCCCCTGGGGCTGGCACCCGACGGTCGACTGGACCCGCGCACCATGGCGCTGGCCCTCGAGGAGGTCCTGCCCCGCGAGCGGACGTTCGTGCAGGACGGCGGACACTTCATCGGCTGGATCCCGCTGATGTGCTCCGTCCCGGACGCTCGCTCGCACCTGTTCGTCGGTACCGCCTTCCAGTCGATCGGCCTCGGGTTCCCGTCCGCCGTCGGCGCGGCGGTGGCCCGGCCGGACCGGACCACCGTGCTGGTGACGGGGGACGGGGGCGGGCTGATGGCCCTGGCCGATCTGGAGAGCTTCGTGAAGCAGGCCCGCTCGGGCGTCGTGGTGGTCTTCAATGACGCCGCCTACGGGGCCGAGCTGCACCAGTACGCCGCGCGCGGGCTGGACGATCAGGCCATGCTCATCGACGAGGTCGACTTCGCCGCCGTGGGGCGGGCCTTCGGCGCCGAAGGGATCAAGGCGCGGAGCCTGCAGGACCTGGACGCCCTGCGGGAGTGGGTGGACCAGGGCGCCGAGGGCGTGTTCGTGCTGGACCTGCCGATCTCCCAGGGCGTCGTGGCCGAGTACATGGTCGAGTCCATGGCGGGCGCCGTTCCGGCCCCGCGCCCGCTGCCCGTGGGCTGACTCCGACGCGCGCTGATGCTGCTGCTGGTCGCCTGATGAGGTCATGAGGGCGGACTGACGGAGAAGGCATCAGGACGACTCACATCGAAGAAGACAGGGCTGGGGCCGGGACACAATGTCCCGGCCCCAGCCCGGTCTTCTGGGATAGAACGCTCCGTCCGGAGTGGCGTCCGCCATGCCGGGAGAACTCCGGGGGTGTTCAAGGTCACGTGGGATCGTATACGATCAAGGTGAAACGAGACGGGCGCCACAGCGGGCCCGGAGTCAGAGGACCGGCGAGGCGCCGGCGGAATGACTGGACTCGGATGCCGACAGGAGCAGGAGACCATGACCCAGACACCCGCAGCGGACCATCAGGGCAGCCAGGCCCCGAACCCGGTTGATTTCTCCGACCGGCGTCATCGCCCCGGCAAGATCGTCGCCCTGCACCTGAACTACCCCTCCCGCATCGCCCAGCGCGGCAGGTCCCCGAAGTTCCCGGGTTACTTCCTCAAAGCCGGCTCCTCCGTGGCCCGCAGCGGCGAGTCGATCGAGCGTCCCGAGGGCACCGAACTGCTGGCCTATGAGGGCGAGATCGCGCTGGTCCTCGGCGAGACCTGCCGCCGGGTGTCCCCGGAGGAGGGCTGGTCCAAGGTCTCCGGGATCACCGCGGCCAACGACTGGGGCCTCTACGACCTGCGCCATGCGGACAAGGGCTCCAATCTCAAGAACAAGTCCGGTGACGGGTACACCCCGCTCGGTCCGAACGTCATCCCGGCCGCCGGCCTGGATCCGGCGCAGCTCCGGGTGCGCACCTGGGTCAACGGCGAGCTGACGCAGGACGACACCACCGAGGGACTGGTGTTCCCCTTCGGCCAGCTGATCGCCGACCTCTCCCAGCTGATGACGCTGGAGGCAGGGGACGTCATCCTGACGGGCACCCCGGCCGGCTCCTCCGTGGCCCAGCCCGGCGACGTCGTCGAGGTCGAGGTGGATGCCCCGCAGGCGCCCGGCGCCCCCAGCACCGGCCGTCTCGTCACCCCCGTGCGCTCCTCCGGCCAGGCCCTGCCCGACTTCGGCGCCCAGCCGCAGGTGGACGACACCCAGCGTGCTGAGGCCTGGGGCTCGCGGGACGCCGCCGGCCTGCCGGCCGAGCCGGCCGACGTCGGGGCCTATCGGTACGTGCCGGACACTCCCGCCGCGGACCGCACCCTGCTCACGGCCGAGCTGAGAGCCAAGATCGAGGAGGCGGCGGTCGCCACCATCACCGCCCAGCTGCGCAAGCGCGGCATCGACAACGCCACCATCGACGGCGTGCGGCCCACCCACCCCGGCCAGCGCATCCTCGGCTACGCCAAGACCCTGCGCTACGTGCCCAACCGCGAGGACCTGTTCAAGCGCTTCGGCGGCGGGTTCAACGCCCAGAAGCGCGCGATGGACACCGTGGAGCCGCACGACGTGGTGGTCATGGAGGCCCGCGGCGAGACGGGCACCGGCACCCTCGGGGACGTCCTGGCGCTGCGCGCCCAGGTCCGTGGGGCCACGGCGGTGGTGACCGACGGCGGCGTGCGGGATTCCGCGGCCGTCGCCGAGGTCGGCCTGCAGGTCTACTCCAACGGCGCGCATCCGGCCGTGCTCGGCCGGCGCCACATCCCCTGGGAGGTGGGCGGCACGATCGCCTGCGGCGGCACCACCGTCCAGCCCGGGGACATCATCATCGGTGACGACGACGGTGTGGTCGTGGTTCCCCCGGCACTGCTGGAGGAGGTCGTCAACGATGCCTACGAGCAGGAGCAGCAGGACGCCTGGGTGTTCGACCGCGTGGCCGAGGGGCACCCGGTGGACGGGCTGTTCCCGCCGAACGCCGAGTGGAAGTCGAAGTATGCGGACTACCGCGCGAGCCGCGACTCCCGCGCGAACCGGGGCGAGTGATGACCACGATCACCGCCAGCACGGCCGGAGGACGAGACCCCGTGAACCGGGGGGCAGGCGATCAGGACACCGGGACGGGTTCGTCCAAGGCGGACGTGGCCTACCAGCGGATCCTGTCCGGCATCAACGCCGGCCGCTATTCCCCCGGAGCCCGGCTGGTGCTCGCCCAGCTCGCCACCGAACTGGAGATGTCCGTGGTCCCCGTGCGGGAGGCCATCCGGCGCCTGCAGTCGGAGTCGGTGGTGGCCTACACCCGCAACGTCGGGGCGACCGTGATCGGGATCGACCCGGAGATCTACCACGACACCATGGAGACCCTGGCCCTGGTTGAGGGATACTCCACCGCGCTGTGCGCCCCCCTGATCACCGCGGAGGAGATCGAGAGGGCCCGGGCGATCAACGAGCGGATGCGCGGGCTCCTGGCGGACTTCAACCCTGTGGAGTTCACCCGGCTCAACAAGGAATTCCACTCTGTGCTGTTCGAGCACCACCAGAACAGCCACATCCTGGACCTCGTCCACCGGGGCTGGGCCCGCCTGGCGGCGCTGCGCTCCTCGACCTTCGCCTACGTCCCCCACCGTGCCGACCGTTCGGTGGCCGAACACGACCACCTGCTGGACCTGATCGCCGCCGGCGCCGAGTTCGCCGCCGTGGAGCAGGCCGCCCGCCACCACCGCCTCAACACCCTGAACGCCTACCTGGACCACGTCGCCGCCAGCAACGGCGACGCCGACTCCCCATCAGCCTGACGACCGAGAGGACCACCATGTCTGACCAGACCACTGAATTCGTTCCCGCGAACCTGCCTTCGACAATCCAGCACTACATCGGCGGAAAGCACGTCGACTCCATCGACGGCGACACCTTCGACGTGCTGAACCCGGTCACCAACCAGCCCTACCTGCAGGCCGCCTCCGGCAAGGTCGCGGACATCGATGCCGCCGTGGCCGCCGCCAAGGACGCCTTCGAGAACGGCCCCTGGCCGACCATGCTCCCGCGTGAGCGCTCCCGCGTCCTGCACAAGATCGCGGACATCGTGGAGACCCGCGGTCAAGAACTTGCCGAGATGGAGTGCTACGACACCGGGCTGCCGATCTCCCAGGCCCTGGGCCAGGCCCGCCGTGCCGCCGAGAACTTCCGCTTCTTCGCGGACCTGATCGTGGCCCAGCACGATGACGCGTTCAAGGTCCCCGGCCGCCAGGCGAACTACGTCAACCGCAAGCCGATCGGCGTGGCCGGACTCATCACCCCGTGGAACACCCCCTTCATGCTCGAGTCCTGGAAGCTCGGCCCTGCGATCGCCACCGGCAACACCGTGGTGCTCAAGCCGGCGGAGTTCACCCCGCTGTCCGCCTCCCTCTGGCCGGGCATCTTCGAGGAGGCAGGTCTGCCGGCCGGCGTGTTCAACATGGTCCACGGCTATGGCGAGGAGGGCTTCGCCGGGGACTCCCTGGTCAAGCACCCGGACGTGCCGCTGATCTCCTTCACCGGCGAATCCCGCACCGGGCAGATCATCTTCGCCAACGCGGCCCCCTACCTCAAGGGCCTCTCCATGGAACTCGGCGGCAAGTCCCCGGCGGTGGTCTTCGAAGACGCGGATCTGGACGCCGCGATCGACGCCACCGTCTTCGGCGTCTTCTCCCTCAACGGCGAACGCTGCACCGCGGGTTCCCGCATCCTGGTCCAGCGTGGCATCTACGATGAGTTCGTGGAGCGCTACTCGGCCCAGGCGAAGCGCGTGAAGGTCGGCCTGCCGCACGAGGAGACCACCGAGGTCGGCGCCCTGGTCCACCCGGAGCACTTCGAGAAGGTCATGTCCTACGTGGAGATCGGCAAGTCCGAGGCCCGCCTGACCGCAGGCGGCAGCCGCCCGAAGGAGTTCCCCGAGGGCAACTTCATCCAGCCGACCGTGTTCGCCGACGTCTCCCCGGAAGCCCGGATCTTCCAGGAGGAGATCTTCGGCCCGGTGGTGGCCATCACCCCGTTCGACACGGACGAGGAGGCCCTCGAGCTGGCCAACAACACCAAGTACGGCCTGGCCGCGTACATCTGGACGAACGACCTCAAGCGCTCCCACAACTTCGCCCAGAACGTCGAGGCGGGCATGGTCTGGCTGAACTCCAACAACGTCCGCGACCTCCGCACCCCCTTCGGCGGTGTCAAGGCCTCCGGCCTGGGCCACGAGGGCGGCTACCGCTCGATCGACTTCTACACGGACCAGCAGGCCGTGCACATCAACCTCGGTGAGGTCCACAACCCCGTCTTCGGCCGGCAGGAGCAGGCCGCCGAGGACCTGCAGGCGTGACCGGACCCAACTGCTCCGCGCCCGACGGGCTGTCTACCCAGGCTGCCCCGTCCGCCCCGACGTCCCCGACAGAGTAAGGACCATCATGACCCACCTTGACGACCGGACGATGACGTCCTCCGGCTTCTACGTCTCCCAGGAAGCCCCAATCGTCTCCGACAACCCCGTCCCGACCCCGCAGGCCCCGGCCCCGGACATCCTGCGCTGCGCCTACATGGAGCTCATCGTGACCGACCTGGCGGCGTCCCGCCAGTTCTACGTCGACATCCTCGGGCTGTACGTCACCGAGGAGGACGACGAGGTCATCTACCTCCGCTCCACAGAGGAGTTCATCCACCACAACCTCATCCTGCGCAAGGGCGAGCTGGCCGCGGTGCGGGCGTTCTCGTACCGGGTGCGCGCACCCGAGGACCTGGACAAGGCGGTCGCGTTCTACGAGGAGCTCGGCTGCCGCGTGGAGCGCCGCAAGGAGGGCTTCACCCAGGGCATCGGCGACTCCGTCCGCGTGGAGGACCCGCTGGGCTTCCCGTACGAGTTCTTCCACCAGAGCGAGCACGTCGAGCGCATGTCGTGGCGCTATGACCTGCACATCCCGGGTGAGCTCGTGCGTCTGGACCACTTCAACCAGATCACGCCCGACGTGCCGCGCGCGGTGAAGTACATGCAGGACCTCGGCTTCCGCGTCACGGAGGACATCCAGGACGACGAGGGCACGGTGTACGCCGCGTGGATGCGTCGCAAGCCCACCGTGCACGACACGGCCATGACCGGCGGCGACGGCCCGCGCATGCACCACGTGTGCTTCGCGACGCACGAGAAGCACAACATCCTCGCGATCTGCGACAAGCTCGGCGCACTCCGCCGTTCCGACTCGATCGAGCGCGGTCCCGGCCGCCACGGCGTCAGCAACGCGTTCTACCTGTACCTGCGCGACCCGGACGGGCACCGCGTCGAGGTCTACACCCAGGACTACTACACCGGCGACCCGGACAACCCCGTCGTCACCTGGGACGTGCACGACAACCAGCGTCGTGACTGGTGGGGCAACCCCGTCGTCCCGTCCTGGTACACCGACGGCTCGCTGGTGTTGGACCTGGATGGCACGCCGCAGGAGCTCAAGGCCCGCGAGGAGAAGTCCGAGATGGACGTGACCATCGGCGCCGACGGCTTCTCCTACACCCGTGAAGGGGACCAGGACGGCACCTACCAGGGTGAGGCCGCCAAGGGCTTCAAACTCGGACACCAGCTGTAGAGGCAGGGGAGGCACGGACATGCTTGACCACACAACGCACGTTGCTATCGCCGATGAGCTGCACCAGGCCGGACAGAACCGGAAGCCGGTTCCCCTGCTCACGGCGCGGTACCCGGACATGGGGATCGAGGACTCCTACGCGGTCCAGGGGATCTGGGCCCAGCGGCAGATCGACGCCGGCCGGAAGAAGGCAGGTCACAAGATCGGCTTGACCTCCAAAGCCATGCAGGACGCCACCGGGATCGATGAACCGGACTACGGGGTGATCTTCGACGACATGGTGATGGAGTCCGGCCACATCTTCGAGTGGTCGCGCTACACGCATCCGAGGGTCGAGATGGAGCTGGCCTTCGTGCTGAAGGACACGCTGGCGGGCCCGGGGGCGACGCTGTTCGACGTCCTGCGCGCCACCGAGTATGTGGTGCCGGCGCTGGAGGTGCTGGACTCCCGGATCGAGATGGAGGGGCGCACGATCACGGACACGATCAGTGACAACGCCGCGATGGGCGCCATGGTGTTCGGCGGCCGCCCGGTGGCGCCCGACGCCGTGGACCTGCGCTGGGTGGCCGGGATGCTGTCCCGGAACCAGGAGATCATCGAGACGGGCGTGGCCGCCGGGGTGCTCAACCACCCGGCCAACGGGGTGCACTGGCTGGCGAACCGGATCGCGGGGCACGGGGACGTGCTGGAGGACGGGGAGATCATCCTGGCCGGCTCCTTCACCCGGCCCATGTGGGTCTACGCCGGGGACACCGTCTACGCCGACTACGGGAACCTGGGGACCGTGACATGCCAATTCGCCTAGATCCGCAGCCCAGTCTCAAGGACCTGTTCAGCGCGCAGGCGCGCGCCGACCGGGGCGGCCGGGCCCCGGCCGGGATGTTCATCAACTCGGCCGACCCGTCCGTCACCGAGATCTGTGCCTCCGCCGGCATGGACTTCCTCCTGGTCGACGGCGAGCACGCCCCGCTGGGCCTGGAGACCATCCAGTCCCAGCTGCGGGCCATGGCCGGATACCCGGTCATCCCCGTGGTCCGCGTGCCCGCCCTGGACCCGGTGCTGGTCAAGCAGTACCTGGACCTGGGTGCGCAGTCCCTCGTCATCCCGATGGTGGACAGCGCCGAGGACGCCGAGCGGGCCGTCCGCGCGATGCACTACCCGCCGCGCGGGATGCGCGGGGTCGGGTCCGCCCTGGCGCGCTCGGCGCGCTGGAACCGGATCCCGGACTACCTGGCCCGTGCCGGGGACCTGGTGACCTTGGTGGTGCAGATCGAGTCCGCGGCCGCCGTCGCCGCCGCCGGACAGATCGCGGCAGTGGACGGCGTAGACGGGATCTTCATCGGCCCCTCCGACCTGGCCGCCTCCATGGGCCTGATCGGGCAGCAGAACCATCCGGACGTCGTCGCCGCGGTGAAGACCGTGATCGGACAGGCCCGGGAGGCCGGCACGTTCGTCGGCGTCAACGCCTTCGCCCCGGACCAGGCCCGGGACTACCTGGCCGCCGGCGCCGATTTCGTCAACGTGGCGGCCGACGTCGCCCTGTTGGCCCGCGCGACCGAGGCCCTCGCCGACACCTGGTGTGCCACCGGCACCACCGAATAGAACGCTAGACCACCTGTAGAGGAGACCACATGCTGTTTCACCACAACGGGTACGTGTCCGGGGACCCGCGGGTCCAGCCCGCCGCCGGCGTGGGCGTGGACCGTTCCGCCGAGCTGCCCGAGGCCATGGACGTCCTCGTGGTCGGCGCAGGGCCGGCCGGCATGACCGCCACCGCCCAGCTCGCCAGCTTCCCCGAGGTCATGACCTGCCTCGTCGATCGCCGCCCGCAGCGGCTGGCGATCGGCCAGGCCGACGGCATCCAGGCCCGGAGCGTCGAGACGTTCCAGGCCTTCGGGTTCGCCGAGGAGATCGTCGCCGAGGCGTACCACCTGACCGAGATGAACTTCTGGAAGCCGGACCCCCAGGAGAGCGGCCACATCATCCGCACCGCGCGGGCCGTGGACGACCCGGCCGGGGTCAGCGAGTTCCCGCACCTGATCGTCAACCAGGCCCGGGTGCTGGACTACTTCGCCCGGTTCGCCCGCCATGCACCGTCCCGCACGGAGCCCTACTGGGGCTGGGAGTTCGTGTCCCTCGAGGTGGGCGAGGGCGAGTACCCGGTGACCGTCACGCTGAAGCGCACCGGTGAGACGGCTCAGTCCGGCGTGAACCCGGGCGAGACCCGGACCATCCGCACCAAGTACGTCGTCGGCGGGGACGGCGCACACTCGAAGGTCCGGCGGGACATCGGCGCCCAGCACGTCGGTGCCGTGTCCTATCACGCCTGGGGCGTCATGGACGTCATCGCCGAGTCCGATTTCCCGGACATCCGCACCAAGTGCGCCATCCAGTCCGAGCACGGTTCGATCCTGCACATCCCGCGAGAGGGGGGCTTCCTGTTCCGGATGTACGTGGACCTCGGCGAAGTGGACCAGAACGATGCGGGTGCCGTGCGCAAGACCCCGATCGAATCGATCATCGCCCAGGCCAACCAGATCGTCTCGCCCTACACGGTGGACGTGAAGGACGTGGCCTGGTGGAGCGTCTACGAGGTGGGTCACCGGGTGACGGACCGGTTCGACGACGTCCAGGCCGAGGACGTCGGCCAGCGCCACCCCCACGTGTTCATCGCCGGCGACGCCTGCCACACCCACTCGGCGAAGGCCGGACAGGGCATGAACGTCTCCATCCAGGACGCGTTCAACCTCGGCTGGAAGCTGGGCCACGTACTGACCGGGCTCAGCCCGGAATCGCTGCTCTCGACCTACTCGGCCGAACGGCAGCCGGTGGCCCAGAAGCTCATCGACTTCGACCGTGAGTGGTCCTCGATGATGGCCGCCAAGCCGGAGGAGCTGGAGAGCGCCACCGCGCTGGAGGACTTCTACCAGAAGACTGCGGAATTCCCGGCCGGCTTCATGACGGAGTACCCGGCCGGGATGCTCGTGGCCGATGCCTCCCACCAGGCTCTGGCCAGTGGGTTCCCGCTCGGCAAGCGCTTCAAGGCCCACCCGGCCAAGCGCGTCTCCGACACCACTCCACACCGCTTCGGTCATCAGCACATGGCGGACGGGCGCTGGCGGATCTACGCCTTCGCCGATGCCGAGGTGTCCTCCGCCCAGGACTCGGCACTGCGGACCTGGGCCGAATGGCTGGACTCCGAGGCGTCCCCGGTCCGTCGCTTCACCCCCGCGGGCCGGGACCTGGACGCGCTGTTCGACGTCCAGGTGGTCTACCAGCAGCCCCACGAGGAGGTGGAGCTGATGACGACGCCCTCGATCTTCCGCCCGCAGGTCGGCCGGTTCCAGGTCTCCAACCTCAACAAGGTCTGGGGCGTGGACCCGGAGGACGACTTCTTCGAGGCGCGTGGCCTGAGCCGCGACGGCGTGATCGTGGTGGTCCGTCCGGACCAGTACGTGGCCGCCGTGCTGCCGCTGACCGCCACGGACGAGTTGACGGACTTCTTCGAGCCGATCTTCACCACCTGACCCAACTCGGTGGGCTACATGTCCACGGGCGGTTTCATCCCCTCCTACGCCACCTCTGACGACATCGGGCTGGACAACACCGACGTGCTGATCGCCATGACGTTCGCCGCCGCGGTGTGGTTGCTCTCCACCCTCGGAGCCGGAATCCTCTCGGACTACATCGGGCGGAAACGGACGTATCAGCTCGGCTATGTCTGGCTGATCCTGGCGGTCTGGCCCCTGTTCCTGCTCATCGACACCGGCAGCCTGGCCAACCTCTACCTGGGCCTGGGCATCATCTGCATCGGCACCGGGCTGACCTACGGACCGCAGGCCGCCCTCTACTCGGAGCTGTTCCCCGCCTCCATCCGGTTCTCCGGGGTGTCCATCTCCTATGCGATCGGCGCCATCCTCGGCGGGGCGTTCGCGCCCATGATCGCCCAGGCCCTCCTGGACGCCACCGGATCCTCCGGGGCCATCGCCGTCTACCTCATCGGGATGTGCGTGGTGGCGCTGATCGCCGTGAGCCTGGTCCGGGACCGCTCCGGGATCGACCTCTCCATCCACAACCAGGCCGAGCAGGAGGTCGGATGCACGGTGTTCGATCAGCGCCCCGTGCCGGCGGCCCGAGAGATGTCCTCGCACTAGGGTTGCCCGGGCGGCGGTTGGCCAGCGCCGGTCAGCGGGTGGTGAGCGCGGTCAGTGCGGTCAGCGCCCGAACCGCGTCAACCGCAGTGAGTTCGCCACCACCAGGACGGAGCTGGCGGCCATGGCTGCGCCGGCCAGCATCGGGTTGAGCAGGCCGAGGGCGGCCACCGGGATGCCGAGGGTGTTGTAGGCGAAGGCCCAGAACAGGTTCGACTTGATGATGCCCAGCGTCTTCCGGCTGAGCTGCACGGACTGGACCACCTGGCCCAGGGACGAGCCCATCACGGTGATGTCGGCGGCCTCACGGGCCACATCCGTCCCGGAGCCCATGGCGATCCCGAGGTCGGCCTGGGCCAGGGCAGGGGCGTCGTTCACGCCGTCGCCCACCATGGCCACCACGCGGCCGGCCTCCTGCAGCTCGATCACCTTGGCCACCTTGTCCTCGGGGCGCACCCCGGCGAACACATCCCCTGCGGAGATCCCGACGGCGGCCGCCACCTGAGCGGCGACCTGCGCGTTGTCCCCGGTCAGCAGGATGGGGCGCAGTCCGAGTCGCGTGAACTCGGCGATCGCCGGAGCCGAGGACTCCTTGATGGTGTCCTGCAGGGAGATGATCCCGGCGACCTGGCCGTCCACGGAGACCCAGATCGCGGTGGCGCCCGCGGCCTCGGCGTCAGCGAGCTGCTGCTCCTCAGCGGCGGTCAGGGCGCCGGAGTCCAACTGGGTGGAGATGTAGCTGGACCGCCCGGCGGCCACGGTGTGGGTCCGGGTGTCAGCCGGGATAGACCCACCCTGGCGTTGAGTCGTCAGTTGCTGTGGTGATTGGCGCCTTATCGCCACGGCAACTGACGACTCAGGCTCGCCGGGACCGGGTGCGGTCTGCTGGACCGTGCCCAGGACGCCGCCGCCGGCCGCCGAGGTGAATCCGTCCACCCCGGGGAGGGTGGTGCCGGCGGAGGCAGCGGCTTCACGGGCCGCAGCGGTGATCGCGGCGGCGATCGGGTGCTCGGAGTGCGACTCGACGGCTCCGGCCAGGCGCAGGACCTGATCGGCGTCGTGGCCGTTGAGGGGCGTGACGGAGCTGACGGCGAGGTCGCCGGCCGTCACGGTGCCGGTCTTGTCCAGCACGATCGTGTCCACGGTGCGGGTGTCCTCAAGGACCTCCGGGCCGCGGATGAGGATACCCAGCTGTGAGGCCCGGCCGGTGCCGGCCAGCAGGCCCACGGGGGTGGCCAGGCCCAGCGCGCAGGGGCAGGCGATGACCAGGACGGCGACGGCGGCGCGGAAGGCCGCGTGCAGGTCACCCGAGAAGAGGAGCCAGAGGGCGAAGGTGATCACGGCGATCACGAGCACGATCGGCACGAAGACCGCGGAGATGCGGTCCGCCAGCCGGGCGATCGGGGCCTTGCCCGTCTGGGCGTCGGAGACGAGCCGGCCCATCTGGGCGAGCGTGGTGTCCGAGCCGGTCCGGGTGGCGCGGACCAGCAGCCGTCCAGAGGTGTTGACGGTGGCACCGGTGACGGTGTCCTCCGGGCCGACCTCCTCGGGGACCGATTCACCGGTGATCAGCGAGGTGTCCACGGCGGAATGGCCGGAGACCACGTAGCCGTCCGTGGCGACCTTCTCACCCGGGCGGACCACGAACTCGTCACCGGGCACCAGCTGGGCCGCCGGAACGGTGACCTCCACGCCGTCGCGCAGCACCGTGGCGGTCTTGGCACCGAGATCCAGCAACGATTTCAGGGCATGGCCGGCCTGCTTCTTGGCGCGCGCCTCCAACCAGCGGCCGAGGAGCAGGAACGTGGTGACCACGCCGGCGGTCTCGAAGTACAGCTGGTGATCAGCCATGCTGGCCATGCCACCACCGCCCATGGCGGCGCCAGCGTGGGCGGTCATGGCCGGGTCCAGCAGGAGTTCGGCCGTCGAGAAGCCCCAGGCGGCGAGTACGCCGATCGAGACGAGGGTGTCCATGGTGGAGGATCCATGGCGGGCGGCCTTGAAAGCGGCGGTGTGGAACGGCCAGGCCGCCCAGAAGGTCACCGGTGTGGCCAGGGCGAGGGCCACCCAGCCCCAGTGGGGAAACTGCAGGGCAGGCACCATGGAGATCAGGAAGAGCGGGATGGTGAGGACGGCGGCCCCGATGAGTCGGGGCTTGATCACGTCGCCCGAGGGGCCGTGGTTCAGGTGGTCTTCGTGTCCCTCGTACCCGTCAGGTCCGTGGTTGCAGTGGTCACCGTCGCTCGGCTCCGCGCCGTGGCCGGGCGCAGGGTGACCAGAGCCCGTGGCGGTGGTGGAGGTGTGCTCATGGGGTGCGCGGCGGATCGAGGCCGAGTAGCCGGCCCGATCCACGGCGGCGATGATCTCCTCGTCCGTGACGGAGGGCGGAACAGCGACGGCGGCGGTCTCCAGGGGCAGGTTGACCGTGGCGGTGACACCCTCAAGCTTGCCGAGTTTGCGCTCCACCCGTCCGACGCACGAGGCGCACGTCATGCCGGTGATATCCAGATCCAGCCGGCGAGTGCCGCTGTCCTCGGCGGCTGCGCTCTTCACTGTCTCGCTCATGGCAAGCTCTCCTGTTCATCTCGTGTTCCCTGCAGGCCGTTGCCGGCCGGTTGTTGTCCTGCCGGCGCTCGGGCTGGATCAGGACCGATCAGACCTGATCAGGCCAGATCGAGCCCGGGGGTGGCCACGGCGTAGCCGGCCTCTTCGACGGCGGCCTGCAGGTCCTCGGGGGCCGGGGCGCGTCCCTCGGTGGTGACGGTGGCGATGGAGGTCCCTCCGGCCACGAGGGTGACGTCGACGCCGGTGACACCCGGCAGCTCCTGGAGTTCCTCGGTGACGCTCGCAACGCAGTGGTTGCAGGTCATGCCGTTGATCTTGATGTCGGTGGTGGTGGTCATGGTGATCCTCCGTGGGGTGGTGATGTCGTGTGGTGCGGCCGGCGGCGAGCCGGTCAGCGCATGAGCCGGGCGATGGCGGCGGTGGCCTCGGCGACCTTGGCCTGCACGGCCTCGTCATTGCCGGTGTCCCGGGACTCGCGGGCGGCATCAGCCACGCAGTGACCCATGTGGTCCTCGAGCAGGCCGAGGCTGACAGCGTGCAGGGCCTTGGTGGCGGCGGCGACCTGGGTCAGGATGTCGATGCAGTACTTGTCCTCGTCCACCATCTTGGAGATGCCACGGACCTGTCCCTCGATACGGCGCAGCCGCTTGAGGTAGGCGTCCTTGCTGGGGCTGTATCCGTGGTGCGCCCCGCCTGCAGTGTCCGTGCCTGCGTTGACCGAGGCAGGCTGGGCGCCCGGGCCAGAGGCGCCGTGAGGGTCCGTGATGTCAGTGCTCATGACTCGAAGGTATACCCCGGAGGGGTATTAATGCAAGTACCCCCAGGGGGTATCACGTTCCGTCTGTGTGCAACTCCAGCGGATCGTCTGACGATTGATGCCGCGGCCGGTGTGGTCGCTGGCCCTTCCGGCGCGGGTCAGGAGTGCAGGTGCCCCTCCTGGTCCCGGTGGCCGGGCGGCTCCAGTTGGAAGGTGCTGTGGTCCAGGGGCAGCGCGAAGTGCTCGGCCACGCAGTCCTGCAGTGACCTCAGGATCTCCATGGTGTGGCCGTCCCCGAAGCAGCCGTGCTCCACCACCACGTGGGCCGTGAGCACGGGTGTCCCGGTGTCGATCCGGGAGACGTGCAGGTCATGGACCTCGAGCACGTGGGGCTGCCCGAGCAGGTGGGTCCGGATCTCCGTCAGGTCCAGTTCACGGGGAACGGACTCGAGCAGGACGCTGCCGGCCTCCCGCAGGATCACGAACGCGCGCGGAAGGATGAGAGCAGCGATGACCATCCCGGCCAGGGCGTCCGCACGGGTCCAGCCGGTGGTCGCGACGACCACGGCGCTGACGATGACGGCGACCGAGCCGAGGGCGTCATTGACGACCTCCAGGAAGGCGGCCCTCAGGTTCAACGACCCATCCCGGCCGCCGGCCAGGACGGCGAGGGCTATCAGGTTGCCGGCCAGGCCGATGATGCCGAAGACCAGCAGCCCGTCGGCGTCAACCTCGGCCGGCTCGGCGAGGCGCCGTAAGCCCTCGATGAGCGCATAGATTCCGACGGCGAGCAGCACCGTGGCCTGGGCGCCGGCGGCCAGCACCTCGGTGCGGAGCAGTCCCCAGGTCCGGCGGTCGGTGGCTGGGCGCAGCATCAGGTTGGCCGCGATGAGCGCGACCAGGAGGCCGCCGGCGTCGGTGAGCATGTGGCCGGCATCCACGAGCAGGGCCAGGCTCCCGGTCAGCCAGGCGCCGATCACCTCGGCGACGAGGATGCTGGCGGTGATGCCGAAGGCGATCGCGAGTCGGCTCCGCGAGGATCCGGCACCGTGCTGGTGGCCGGGTCCGTGCGTCGAGTCAGTCATGCCGTGATGATAGGCCGCCGGGTCTCCGGTCCGGGCCACTGGCCGGTGTGGACCCTGTGCCCGCCTGTGGTGCAGAGCCCCCACGAGTGTGGGGCGGGGTCGTCAGGCGCTCATCTGCAGGGGCGGATGGTCGCGACGATCGTGCCCAGCCCCGGAGTCAGCGCCAGCCCCTGTGCCGGCACCAGCGTCGGTCCCAGCGCTGGCGGCAGTATCGACGCCGACCTCACGCATCAGTTCCAGCACCCGCGCCTCGAGGTCGTCTCGCATGGCCCGGATGTCCTCGAGGGACCGTCCCACGAAGTTGGGGATGTCCCACTCGCGGTAGTCCTTGCCGGGCAGCTGGTCCACCTGGTTGCCACAGGACAGGGTGACCACGTGCTGGGCGGCGGCGTGGACATCCCCGGACAGCGGCTTGGGGTAGGCCTGGTCCAGGGGGATGCCGATCTCGGCCATGACGGCCACGGCATCCTCATAGAGGTGGCCCACCGGCGCCAGGCCGGCGGAGCGGGCCGTGACTCGCCCCTCCGAGTGCTTGAGCATCAGGGAGGCGGCCATCTGGGACCGACCGGCGTTGGCGTCATCAATGAACAGCACGCGGGGCAGGGGCGATTCGATGATCCCCTGGGCGATCCCGAGCGCGCGCAGCTGGCTGTCCGCGAAGTTGCCGGCCAGCAGGGGCAGGAAGGTCTTCACGGCCGCCCGGCGGTCCATCTCCCGGTACGTCTCCTCCAGGATCCGGTCGACCGTGTCGCGATCAGCCACCTGGGCATATCGCTCGTGCAGGTGGGCCGCCGTCCGTTCCAGGACGTGGCGGTCCAACTCGGGGACGGCGCCAGCCGCATCGGCGGCATCGGACCCGTGATGGTCCGGAGCCGTGTCCAAGGGGTTCTGGTGCGTGGTCATGGCTGCTCCTGGGTGGGAGTGGGGGATCAGGCGGCTGCTGTCATCCCGTCTAGGGTTTCGACGGTCTTGACCCCGGGAGCGCCGGCCGCGGCGGTGCGGTCAGCGATCTCGCGCAGGCGGGTCTCGGCCTGGTTCAGGGCGAGGGTGGGCAGGTAGGTCTTCAGTCGGGCCGTGCGGTTCAGCTCGCGATAGGCGGAGTGGACGGTGCGGCGGATGAGGCCACCGTCCAGGACCTGGGCAAACGTCGCCTGCAGGTCAGTGACTCCACGGGACAGCACGTGGGCATGGACGATCTGATTGGCCCCGGTGGGCAATGAGCCGTTCATGCCGTTGCTGGTGGCGGGGGCCATCGCGTGGCGGCCGGCCGTCCGGGCAGAGCGGATCTCGGCCTCGGTGGCCAGGTTCTCGGTCATGACATGGGTGGTCATGGGCACCTCCTTATGTGGTCCCGCCAACCCTTGTTGGCGAGTCCGCCCCCTTCGCAAAGTGAACAAAAGGTAAACGGAGTATGAATCAGCATAGTCCAGTCGGCATTAAAACGGTAGAAGGTCGTTCCGTGCGTCCGTCCATGACGCGTCAGGCATTGGGCCCGGGTGAGCACCGCGTGCCACCATCGTCAACGTGACGGACTTCAGCGCAACCCCAGCAACCGCCACCGGTCGACCGTCGGTGACCAGGGTCCCGGAGGGCCATCCCCGCCCCCTCGAAGGGCTCCTGTCGGTCCGCCGGCTCACCAGCCCGGTGGCCCGCGAGTCTCTGGCCATCTGGGTGGCCATCGCCGCCGGAGCCGCGGGAGCCGCCGTCGGGCTGCTGGTGTTCTTCGGCCGCCGTGCACCCCTGTCCGGCGACTGGTCGGTGGGTACCGCGGCGGCCATCCTGACCGCCGTGGCCGCCGGACTCGCCTGCCTGGTGGGGCTGGCTCGCTCCACGCGCACCACCCACCAGTGGATGACGCAACGGCACTGGGGCTGGATGGTGGCGGACGCCGTCGGGCTCGTGGTGGTCCACGGAGCGATCGCGGTGATGGCCTGCCTGGCCTTGTTCCGCCTGTTCCAGGAGGCCTTCACCGGTCTGACCGTGGACGGCATCGCGTCCACGGTCATGCTGACGCTCACCGGCACCGTGGCGGGCTACCTCGGGTTCAACTCCTCGGCGCGGATCTCTACCCGGTCCCTGTCCACCCTGCTGGCACTGTTCATGGCCTCCGGGATGATCGTCTCGATGCTCCTGGCGGAGAACCCGTTCTGGTGGCACGCCTTCTTCTCCGAACTCGGCACCGGGCAGGCCGGGATCCTGTCCTTCTGGACGTTCAACACCACCCTCACGGTCTCCGGGCTGGTGCTGACCACCCTGTCCTCCTTCATCACCCAGGACCTGTTCACCTGGGCCCGGGCCCGAGCCAGGCTGGGCATCCGCAAGGCGAGGATCGGCGTGCTGCGCTGGTCCCTGTTCATCATCGGGCTGTGCATGATGGGCGCCGGGGTGGTCCCGATCAACTTCTCCGACCCCGTCCATTCCACGTTCATCCGCGTCCTCGGCGTCGTCTTCATCGTGCTGCTGGCCAGCATCCAGCTCTGGCTCCCCGGCTTCCCGGCCGCCGTCTACGTGGGCACCTACCTCATGCTCGGCCTGGGAATCATCGCCACCCTGCTGTGGTTCCCGCTGCGCTACTACAACCTGACCGGCTTCGAACTCGCCATGGGTGGGGTGATCTACGCCTGGCTGGTGGTCTTCATCCGCAACCTCGATGCCGTGCTCACCGAGGCCGGCATGGGCGACCGGGCCCGGGACGCAGCCGTCCAGGAGGCGGTGGATGCTGTGGATGCGGTTCAGGAGACTGACGAGGCTGTTCCACCGGCGCCGCAGCGGCCCGCCACCGCTGCGGTCCCGGCCTCCACCGCACCGTTCACGACGCCGGCCCGGCAGCCGGACGGCCGGCCCGCCTACCGCGGGTGGACGATAGGTCCAGGCGGGCCCGGGGGCCCGCGATGACCGCACCGACCCGCACGGAGGACCTGGCCCGGGAGGCGGTGGTGCTGGCCGGCGCCGGGGCGGCGATCCTGCTGCAGGTATCCCACCCGTCCGTGGGCGCCGGGGTGGCACAACACTCCGATTTCGCGGCCGACCCGCTCAAGCGTCTGCGCCACACCCTGCAGTTCGTCTACGCCGCCGTGCTCCCGGAGGCGGGGGCTGCGCGGGAGCGGGTCGCCGGCTGGGTGGGCGCCGCGCACGCTCCGGTCCAGGGTACGGATGCCACTGGACTTTCGTACTCCGCCGCCGATCCGCAGGCCCAGCTCTGGGTCACAGCCACCCTCTACTGGGCGGCTGAGCAGGCGCGGTGGCGGATCTGGGGCGAGTGGCCGGCCGCTGTTGCGGGAGGTTCCGCGGGCCCTGACAGCGCTGGAAGTCAGGCCGAGGCCGAGGCTGTCTATCGCGACTACGCCGTCCTGGGGACCCTGCTGGGCATGCCCGCCGACCTCTGGCCCGAGGACCGGGCGGCCTTCGCGCGGTACTGGGACGCCGCCGTCGTGAACCTGGAGGTGACGGACGACGCCCGGGCGATCTGCCGGGACCTGTTCGCCGCTGAGGCGGCGCCGTGGTGGCACCGGCGACTGATGCCGTTGGTGCGGTTCGTCTCGGCAGGGATGCTGCCCGCGAGGATCCGCGGCCAGCTCGGCCTCGACTGGGACGGGGCTGACTCCCGCCGGGAGGATGCACTGTGGGGCGTGCTTCGGGCGGTGTACCCGCGGCTTCCCCGGCGATGGCGTCAGCTGCCCGCGCGGCTGGTGGTGCGCACCCTCCAGGTCTGAACCCGTGGCCGGCCCGGAATGGGCGGCCTCGCCTGCTCCGCCGGCGCCACGTTCCCCACCGAATTCTGGACCGCGCCGATGGCACCGGTGGTTCCGGCTGTGCCGGCTGTGCCGGCTCGCGAGGTTTCGCCGTGAGCGGGCACCGCGCTGGCAGAATGCTGGGATGACCACGTCACCGGCGTCCGGGCCCTCGAACCGCCCCTCGGCGGTCTCGTGGGTCTACCTGGCGGTCTGCGTGGTCTTCGTGTCCCTCAACCTGAGGACCCTGTTCTCGAGCTTCTCGGCCATCCTCCCGGAGATCGTCGCCGCCACCGGCCTGCCGGCCTGGGGTGCCACCCTGCTGACGACGGTTCCGGCCACCCTGCTCGGGGTCTTCGCGCCGCTCGCACCCGTCCTCGCCCGCCGCTTCGGCACGTGGCAGGTCCTGGCGGGGGCGCTGGTGCTGCTGACGCTCGGCCTGGTGCTGCGCTCGGTCCCCGTTCCCGACGGCGGCGCCATGCTCCCCCTCCTGGCCGGCACCGTGGTCTCCGGAGCGGCGATCGCCCTGGCCAACGTGGTGCTGCCCAGCATCGTCAAACAGGACTTCGCCGAGCATCAGGGCCTGATGAGCGGGCTGTACACCACCGCGATCTGTGGTTCCGCGGCCTTCGGCGCCGGACTGACCTTCCCCTTCTACGAGGCGGTGGGGGACTGGAACCTGGCCCTGGGCATCTGGGCCGTGCCCGTGGCGGTGGCCGCGGCACTGCTCATCCCCGTGCTCCTGAGGCACCGTTCCTCCGCCCGGGTCTCCACCTCGACCACGGGACGCAGTCCGTTGACCTCCCCGGTCGCGTGGCACATCACCGCCATGATGGTCTGTCAGGCCATGACCTCCTTCACCTGCTTCGCCTGGCTCGCCCCGATCCTCCGGGAACGCGGGATCGATGGCGGCGCAGCCGGGGGCATCGTGGCCTTCTCCATCATCCTGCAGATGTCCGGCTCGCTCCTGGGCCCGGTCTGGGCGACGCGGCTGCGTTCGCAGTCGTGGCTGAATGTGGCCGCCGCCGTGCTCACGGGCGGCGGTTTCATCCTGGCCATCCACGGCCCGTTGTCCGGGATCTGGTGGTGGACCGGCATCCTCGGTGTGGGGCAGGGTGCGCTGACCGCGTTGGCCCTGACCATGATCACGCTGCGCAGCACCACGCCCCACATGGCGATCCGGGTCTCCGGCATGATGCAGGGTCTGGGCTACGGGTTGGGCTCGGCCGGGACCTTCATCACCGGTCAGATCTTCGCCACCACGGGGTCCTTCGGGCCGGCGGCCTGGCTGTTCGCCGCCTCTGGGCTCGGTGCCGCGGCCTTCGGCTGGCTGGCGGGCCGGGACCGGACGATCGAGGGGTAGCCAGCCGGCATCGTGCCTCTCAGGTCTCGTTTTCAGTCGAGTTCGGGTGGGTGCCGGCCGGGCTGATACCCACCGGAACTCGACTCAAAATCCAGAGTGGCCGGCCTGGGACCGAATTGGACTCTCATGGGAGAATGGCAGGGATGGCTGAGACTTCTCGTCCCCGCGGAGGGGACCACGGTACGGACCGCACTGACCGGACCTCGGCACGCCGGAAGGCGCAGCAGGGTCGGGACACGGCTGTCCCCGCGGCCGACCCCGGGGACGCCCACCTGGAGCATGCGCGGGACGGCAAGCTCAAGCTGAACCGCCCCAAGCGCGGCCTGATCGACGAGACCGAGGCACAGCAGATCGCCGAGGACCGTGCCCGGCTGCAGCAGCAGGGAATCGGCGGGCCGCTGGACGGGCGGATGCTCTCCAACCCGGCCGCCACGGAGGGGGACCGGCCCCAGGTCCGTCCCCAGGCCGAGGGCTGGAAGCAGCAGACCACCGACGACGGCCGGCCGCTGCTGCAGTTCAAGCAGCCCCGCGTGGCGCAGCCCAAGACCCACCTGGCGGACCTGACGCTCGCCGAACGCCAGGCCAAGGTGGCCGAACTCGGGTTTCCGGCGTTCCGCGCCAAGCAGCTCTCCAACCACTATTTCAATCACTTCACCTCGGACCCGGACCGGATGACGGACCTGCCCAAGGACGCCCGGGAGAAGCTCGTGGCGGAGATGATGCCGCCGCTGCTGACCGAGGTCCGGCGGCTCACCACGGACAACGGTGACACCATCAAGTTCCTCTGGCGCCTGTTCGACGGCGCCCTGGTGGAGTCGGTGCTCATGCGCTACCCGGGGCGGGTGACCCTGTGCGTGTCCAGCCAGGCCGGCTGCGGCATGAACTGCCCCTTCTGTGCCACGGGCCAGAACGGGCTGACCCGCAACATGTCCACGGCCGAGATCGTGGAGCAGGTGGTCCGCGCCAACGAGGTCATCGCCGAGGGTGCCCTGGGCGGCCTGCGCAGGGACGGCGGCCACAATGCCGAGCGCGTCACCAACATCGTGTTCATGGGCATGGGCGAGCCGCTGGCCAACTACAAGCGGGTCATCGCCTCGGTGCGCCGCATGGTGGACCCGGCTCCCGAAGGACTCGGCATGTCCGCCCGCCACATCACCGTCTCCACGGTGGGCCTGGTGCCGGCCATCAACAGGCTGGCCGAGGAGGGCATCCCGGTCACCTTCGCCCTGTCCCTGCACGCCCCGGACGACGAGCTGCGGGACGAGCTCATCCCGGTGAACTCGCGGTGGAAGGCGGACGAGGCGATCGACGCGGCGTACAACTACTTCGTCAAAACCGGCCGGCGCGTGTCCATCGAGTACGCCCTGATCAAGGACATGAACGACCACGCCTGGCGCGCCGACCTGCTGGGCAAGAAGCTCAACGCCCGCGGCCGCGGCTGGGTGCACGTGAACCCGATCCCGCTGAACCCGACGCCGGGCTCGATCTGGACCTCCTCCGACCCCGACGTCACGGACGAGTTCATCAACCGCCTCGAGGCCGCCGGCATCCCGACCACGCTGCGGGACACCCGCGGCAAGGAGATCGACGGCGCCTGCGGCCAGCTGGCAGCAGAGGGGGACGAGGAGACGGACGGGACCGTGACCGAGGCTGACGGCCGCACCGGCTCAGGGGCCTCCGCCTCGATCGATATCCGCGGCTAGCCCCTGACACAACTGGCGGTCGAAAACGGCCCGCGACGCACCGGCAATGCGGCGTGTCGCGGGCCGTTTTCGACCTGCAGATTCTGGGGAGGACGACGCCGGACGGAGACGTCCGCTGGAAGCCGGCCGGCCGGCGTCGGGTCCGTGGTGCTCTGCTGTGGGGCCTTAGGCGCGGACCAGCCGCGCCAGGTGCTGGACGGCCAGCTCGTAGCTGTGCACCCCGGCTCCGGCGATGACCGCGTTGGCCACCTTGGAGACGTAGGAGTGATGCCGGAACTCCTCGCGCTGGTGGATGTTGGTGACATGCACCTCCACCAGCGGCAGCTCGGCGGCCAGCAGCGCGTCCATGATGGCGATGGACGTGGTGGTGTAGCCGGCGGGATTCAGGATGATCCCGCTCGCCTCCGCCCGGGCCTCCTGGATCCAGTCCACGAGGGTGCCCTCGTGGTTGGACTGGCGGAAGTCCACGGCCAGGTCCTGCTCGGCGGCGGCCCGCTCGCAGAGCGCCTGCACGTCGGCCAGGGTGGTGGTGCCGTACTTGTCCGGCTCGCGTTGGCCCAACAGGTTCAGGTTGGGGCCGTTCAGCACGAAGAGGGGCTTGGTCATGGTCACGACCCTAGCGCTTGGAGCCGTGGTGCAGCCCGGCCTCGATCTCCGCGTCGGACACCGGGTTGCCGAGCTCGCGCAGCGGCGTCTTGTAGGTCTCCCGGGTGGTCAGTGCCACGAGGGTCGCCAGGATGGTGGCGCCGGTGACGATCCAGGCGGCCGGGCCCCAGTTCGCGTAGTTGGTTCCCACCAGGGCGGTGGCGATCATCGGGGTGAAACCGGAGACCAGGATGCCCACCTGGAGGCCCACGGCGACGCCGGAGTAGCGCACCTTGACGTTGAACAGCTCGGAGAACCAGGCCGGGTAGACCGCGTTGGACATGGCATAGGTGACGCCCAGGATGATGGTGGAGGTGACGAAGATCAGCGCGATGTTCGCGGTGGCGATCGCGTTGAAGTACACCCAGATCATCACGGCCGTGGTGGCCGTGCCGGCGATGAAGGTCGGCTTGCGCCCGATCTTGTCCGAGAGGAAGGCGGCCGCCGGCGTGGTGAAGATGGCCACGATGTTGCCGACGATGGTCACCCACAGCATGGTGGAGGAGTCGATGCCCACGGACGTGGCGTAGGAGAGGCCGAAGGCCTGCATCAGAGTGTTGGTCACGACCTGCAGGGACAGGATGGAGATCTGCACGAACTGCACCGGGTGGGTCTTGAGCATGACCAGGAAGGGGGCCTTCTCCTGCTCACCGGCGTCCTTGGTCTCCTGGAAGTCCTCGGGTTCGGCGAGCTGCCGGCGCACGAACCAGGCGACGGCGAGCACGAGGATGGATGCCAGGAACGGCAGGCGCCAGCCCCAGCTGAGGCGGTCGGCCTCGTCCATGGCGGTGATCGGCAGGAAGGCCAGCGAGGCCAGGACGATGCCGGCGGCGATGCCGGAGATGGAGAACGACGGGAAGAACCCGCGCAGGCCGACGGGGGCCTCCTCAGTGCTGAGTGCGGACGCGCCGGCGATCTCGGCGCCGGCGGACAGGCCCTGGGCCAACCGCAGCACCACCAGCAGGATCGGGGCCCAGAGGCCGACCTGCTGGTAGGTGGGCAGTACGCCGATGAGGAAGGTCGCCCCGCCCATCAGCAGCAACGTGGCCAGCAGGATGGATTTCCGGCCGATCCGGTCGCCGAGGTGTCCGAAGACGATGGCGCCGAATGGGCGGGCCACATAGGCCACGCCCAGGGTGCCGAAGGAGGCCACCATGGTCAGGGCGTCACTGCCCGTGTCCGGGAAGAAGATGTGGGGGAAGACCAGCGAGGCGGCCGTGGCGTAGACGAAGAAGTCGTAGTACTCCAGGGCGCCGCCGAGGAAGGCGGACCAGCCGGCCCGCTTGGCCCGGGTCATGCGGTATTGCTGCTGTTCCGGCGTCAGGGTCTCCAGCGCGCCGCTGGTGTCCTGCTGGATGGTGGTGCTCATGTGTTCTCCCAGGGGGACGTGGTCGTGGCCAACCTCGGGTCCGGGGCCACCTCCGCGAGTTCTGCTCGCGGGGCGGCCGGATCGCCGACAGGGGGTCGGGTGGCCGGTGACACTCGTTGCTGTGAACGGGGTCACGGTGCTTCAGAGAAGCCTTCCCGTCCCACCCGGATGCTGCCAAAACCCAGCCCATTGAATGGGTTAGGCTCGCACCGTGTCCAAGGTGCCGACGTGGGTCCCGGAGTGTGCCCTGGCCTGACGAGAGGATGTGACGGTGGCAAATTCCAGGTCCGGTGAATCGGTCGTGTCCCGGGTGGCGCGCCTGCTGCAGTGCTTCGATGCCGACCACGGTGAGCTCTCGGCCGCCGAGCTGGCCGAGCGGGCCGGGCTGTCCACGTCGACCACCCACCGGCTGGCCTCGTCCATGGCGGAGGACGGCCTGCTCTTCCGCACGGGCCGCGGCCGCTTCCGGATCGGCCTGGCCCTGTGGGAGGCGGGCCAGCGTGGCACCCGGTTCCAGGCCTTCTCCCAGCTGGCCCTGCCGTTCATGGAGGCCATCCATGTCACGCTGAAGCAGAACGTCAGCCTCTCGATCCTGGATGAGTCGACGGCTGAGATCGTCTACCTGGAGCGGCTCACCCATCGCGGGGCCCAGGAGGACCTGACCAAGGTGGCCCTGCGCCAGCCGGCCCTGTCCGTCTCGGCCGGGCTGGCCATGCTGGCCTTCTCGCCGGAGCCGGTGCAGGAGCGGATCCTGTCCATGCCCTGGGATCCCAGCGCGCTGCAGTCGGGTGTCACCGAGGGGCACATGAGGCGCCGGCTCGCCCAGGCCAGCGTGGACGGGTATGTCCATCTACCCGGAGTGCTGGTGGGGTCGTTGGCCGGCCTCGCGGCGCCGATCCTGGACGCGCACCGGCAGGTGCTGGGTGCGCTCGCCATCGTTCAGACCATGGCGGACGTCAACCTCAAGGTGCAGGTTCCCGTGCTGCTCTCAGCCACGCGCGGGCTCTCGGGGATGGTCGGAAATCTGCCTCGCGACTGAGGTGGCGGATGGGTCCGACGGCGGAAGGCCGGTTCGCGCTCGAGTGTGCGCCCTGAGGGTGTGAGTCCTGAGCGCGTGTCGCGGTCTTTGTGACCCGCTTCACCGGAAATCCTGTTCAATGGGACGCGTGGTGGCTTGCCGCGTGTGAAGCGAGTTACATGAGGGGCGACGCGGCTCGCCTGCGTTCCGCCACACCAATCTCGCCCTTCAGAAAGTGGGTCATCCCTGATGCCAGCAGCCAACGGACGCCTGATCGGCCTGGCACCTCTGTCACTGCTCTCGGTGGCGCCGCCGAACCTCGTGCACCACGCGGCCGAGGCCGGTTTCGACTTCGTGGGCGTCCGGGTACGCCCGGTGACCGCTGCCGAGAAGCCCTACGACATGCAGCCGGGATCCCCGCTGCTGGCCGAGACGCTGGCGCGGATGGCCGAGACGGGGGTGGGGGTCAAGGACATCGAGTTCCTGCTGCTGGACGGCACGGACCAGCGGGACGCCTGGCTGCGGATGTTCGAGGCCGGTCAGGCGCTCGGTGCCGAGTCGCTGACCGTGGCGTGCGGAGATCCGGACCTCTCACGTGCCCGGGACACCCTGGCGCAGATGGCGGAGGACGGGCGCGCCTTCGGGATCAGTCCCGCGCTGGAGCCCATCAGCTACCAGACGGTCGCCTCGATACCGATGGCGGACGAGTTCGCCGTGCACGCCGGCTGCGACATCCTGGTGGACACCCTGCACGTGGGCCGGTTCGGGGGGACGGCGGAGGAGTTGTCCGCCGCCGCGTGCCGCGCACCGCTCGTGCAGCTCTGTGATGCCCCGGCCGAGCGGCCTGCCGACCGCGAGGGCCTCGTGGAGGAGTCCCGGTCCGCTCGACTGGTCCCCGGCGAGGGCGGCCTGGAGCTGGCCGGGGTCCTGGCCGCACTGGAATCCGGGCTGGCGCAGACGCCGCGGGCCGGCACCCAGCTGCCCGTCTCGCTGGAGGTCCCGAACGACGCCGCCGTCGCGCGCCTGGGAGCACAGGGCTGGGCGGATCACCTGAAATCCGCCGCCCTCTCCCTCCTCGGTGAGCGCGCGATGCGCTGACCGCCCCGCCACCCACCACCCCCGGCACTACCCTCCTCAGAAATCCGCAGCAAGAGAAGTGAGACCGCTCCCATGCCCCAGACCGCAACCCCCTACCTCCTGTCCGAGGAAGAGGCCCTCACGCTGGACGTTCCGGTGGAGGACGTCGACGTCCTGGTCGCCGGTTCCGGCGCCGGGGGACTGGCCGCGGCCGTGACGGCGGCGTATCACGGCCTGTCCGTGATGGTCGCCGAGAAGGCGCCGGTCTGCGGCGGCGCCACGAGCTGGTCCGGCGGCTGGGCCTGGACCCCCGGGACCGCCCTGGCCCGGGCCGAGGGCGTGGACGAGGACCGCGAGCAGTTCCGCGCCTACCTGCGGGCAGTGCTCGGCGATCGCTACACCGAGGCCGCCGGGGAGAAGATCGATGCGTTCCTCGAGGCCGTGCCCCACATGGTCGGCTTCTTCCACACCAAGACCTTCATGCGCTTCGTCACCGGTGCCAAGATCAATGACATCTACGGAGACCTCCCCGGCGCGGGCACCGGCAACCGCTCCGTGGGCCCGGCGCCCGTGAACGCCAAGGAGTTCGGCCCGGCGCTGCTGAAGAAGATGCGCCGCCAGTACTACCCCACCTCCTTCTTCGGCATGGGCATCATGGCCGGCCAGGACCTCTCCACCTTCCTCAAGGCCTCCAAACTCAAGCCCGAGGGCTGGATCCACTCGGTCAAACGCGTGGTCCCGCACATGCTGGACATGGTCACCCGGGGCCGGTCCATGCACCTCGTCAACGGCACGGCCCTGACCGGCCGCCTGATGAAGTCGGCGGACGACCTGGGCGTGGACATCCGCGTCAACTCCCCGGTCCAGGGCCTCGTCCGGTCTGCAGACGGCCGTATCACCGGCGCCATCGTCGGCTCTCCCGACGGCGGCCGGTACGTCCGCGCGCAGCGCGGCGTGGTCCTGGCGACCGGAGGATTCCCGCAGGACGTGGACCGGCGTCGGGAGGTGTTCCCCCGGACCCCGACGGGCAACGAGCACTGGACGCTGGCCCCCGAGGAGACCACCGGGGACGGCCTGGACCTGGCGCTGGCCGCGGGCGGCGTGTTCGACACGGACATGAAGGCCCCGGCCGCCTGGTGCCCCGTGTCCCTGGTGCCCTACCCGGGCAACCGGCACGGGGTGTTCCCTCACATCATGGACCGTGCCAAGCCCGGATCCATCGGCGTGCGCCGGGACGGCCGGCGCTTCGTCAACGAGGCCAACGGCTACTACGACTATGTGGACGGGATGCTCACGGCGACGCCGGAGGGCGAACCGGTGGAGTCCTGGCAGATCGCCGACTCCACCGCCATCCGCCGGTACTCGCTGGGCTTCGCCAAACCGATCCCCCTGCCGCTGACCCCCTACCTGAAGACCGGATACCTCGTGAAGGGGGAGACGCTCCAGGAGCTGGCCGAGAAGTGCGGGATCGACCCGGAAGGTCTGGCCCGGACGGTGGCCGAGTTCAACGCGAACGCCCGGCGCGGCGAGGACCCGGAGTTCTCCCGTGGCGCCACCGCCTTCAACCGGTACGGCGGAGACCCGGACGTGGGCCCCAACCCGACCCTGGCCCCACTCGAGAAGGGCCCGTTCTACGCGGTCCACGTGCGCCCCGGATCCTTCGGCACCTTCGCCGGGATCGCGGCGGACACCAAGGCGCGGGTAGTGGATGCCAGCGGTGCGCCCATCGAGGGGCTGTACACGGCAGGCAACGACCACGCCTCGATCATGCGCGGCTTCTACCCTGCCGGCGGCATCAACCTCGGCCCCGCCCTGACCTTCGGGTACCTGGCCGGCCGTGACCTGGCCGGCGCCGCCGTGTACGAGGACGACGGTACGCAGGCCCCGGCCTGACGGGGCTACCGTTAAGGGCCACTGGGAATGAACACGAAGAAGGAGTACGCATGAGCACCGTCGGGGAATCGTATCTGGTCGGACTGATCGGAGACGGGATCACGGCGTCGCTGAGCCCGCCCATGCATGAGAAGGAGGGCCGCGAGCACGGGCTCCTCTACCTCTACCGTCCGGTGGACGTGGCGGCGCTGGGCTTCGAAGGCCAGGCGGCGCAGGACGAGGCGCCGCGGCTGATGGAGTACGGCCGGCGTCTCGGCTTCAACGCGTTCAACATCACCCACCCGTTCAAGCAGACCATCATGGAGCACCTGGACGAGGTGGACGAGGATGCCCGCAACCTCGGCGCGGTGAACACCGTGGTGTTCGAGGACGGCCGTTCCGTGGGCCACAACACCGACTACTCCGGCTACATCACCGGACTGAAGAACACCCTGACGGATCCTGACCTGGACTCCGTGGTCCAGCTCGGCGCCGGCGGGGCCGGCTCGGCCGTGGCCTACGCCCTCCTGCGCGCCGGGGCGGGCAAGCTCACCCTGATCGACCTCGACCTCGAGCGGGCCACCGCCCGCGCCGCCGACCTGCAGGAGCAGTTCCCGGACCAGCAGGTCACGGCCCGCCCGCATGCCGAGCTGCAGGATGCCCTGGCCACCGCCACCGGCTTCGCCCACTGCACCCCCGTGGGGATGCACACCCATCCCGGCATCCCGGTGGACGCGGCGTGGCTGCGCCCCGAGCTGTGGGTCTCGGACGTGGTGTACCTGCCGGTGGAGACCGAACTGGTGGTGGCGGCCCGCGCGGCCGGCTGCCAGGTGGTGGACGGCGGGACGATGGCCGTGGGCCAAGCCCTGGACGCCTTCGGCCTGATGACCGGGCTCAGTGCCGATCCGGAACGGGTGCGTGCCCACTTCCTCGAGCTCGTCGCCGCGAAGCAGGGCTGAGAACCGACGTAGGGTTAATGGCATGAGCCAGAGTGCCCCCGCCGCCAACGCCGTGAACGCAGGCCCCACCCGTATGTCCCGCACGTCGATCGCCACCGTCTGCCTGGCGGGCACGTTCGAGGAGAAGATGCGCGCCGCCGCGGAGGCCGGCTTCGACGGGATCGAGGTGTTCGAGCCGGACCTGGTGGCCTCGCCGCTGTCCCCGGAGCAGGTCCGCGAACTCGCTGAGGAGCTCGGGCTGACCCTGGACCTCTACCAGCCGTTCCGGGACCTGGAGGGGGTGGAGGAGGGCGTCTTCCAGGACAACCTGCGCCGGCTCGAGGGCAAGTTCCAGCTCATGCAGCGCCTCGGTGTGGACCTGATCCTGCTGTGCTCCAACGTCGGCACGGCCACGAGCTGGGAGGATGAGGTCGCGGTGGACCAGCTCCGCCGCGCTGCTGATCTCGCCGCCCGCTACCAGATCCGCATCGCCTACGAGGCGCTGGCCTGGGGCCGGTTCGTGAACACCTACGAGCACGCCTGGTCGCTGGTGGAACAGGCTGACCGACCCAACCTCGGCGTCTGCCTGGACTCGTTCCACATCCTCTCCCGCCGTGGCGACGTCAGCGGCTTCCGGGCGATCCCGGGGGAGAAGGTGTTCTTCGTGCAGATGGCGGATGCGCCGATCATGCTCATGGACGTGCTGTCCTGGTCCCGCCACCACCGCAACTTCCCCGGTGAGGGCGGTTTCGACCTGGTCACCTTCATGCGGGAGCTCTACGCCACCGGCTACACGGGGCCGATCTCCCTGGAGGTCTTCTCGGACGTCTACCGGCAGACGGAGTCCGTGCGCACCGCCCGGGAGGCCATGCGCTCCCTGCAGTGGCTCGACGATGCCCGGGCCGGGGAGGCGCCCGCGCACCCCACCGGCTGGGACTTCGCCGAGGTGCGCGCCGCGGAACCCGCGGACCTGGCCGAGGTGCTGACGCAGCTGGGATTCGCGGACCACGGACGCCACCGCACCAAGGACGTCCACCTCTTCTCCGCCGGCCACGCCCGCGTGGTCACCAACGACCGCACCGAGGCGCCGCTGGAACACGCCGGCGGATCCGTCATCGCCTCGATCGGCCTGCAGGTGCCGGATCCCCGGACCACCGCGGACCATGCCCGTTCCCTGCACTACCCCAAGGCCTGGCGGGCCAACCGGGCGGACGAGATGGTGCTGCGCGGGGTGCAGGCCCCGGACGGCACCGAGGTCTTCCTCGCTCCCACCTCGGCCGCCGCGCCCCAATGGGTGGCCGAATACGGCCGGAACGACGGCGACCGGGTCACCGGCGCCGCAGCGCCCCGTGACGCTGGGGCAGGGACGGAAGCGGCCGGCGTCGTGGCCGGGGACGGGCTGATCCTCGGGATTGACCACGTCAACCTGGCCCAACCCTGGCAGTGGTTCGAGGAGGGTGTGCTGTTCTACCGCTCGCTGTTCGGGCTCGAAGCGCAGGTCAGCAATGACGTCCCCTCCCCGCAGGGCCTGGTGCGCTCCGAGGTGATGCGCACCCCGGACGGCGCCGTCCGGGTACCGCTGAACCTCATCCCGCACGGCCTGGACCCGGGACGGTCCTCCACCACCCGCACGGTCACCGGCCAGATCGACCACGACGAACTCCGGCTGAAGGCCGCCTACCCACAGCACGTGGCGTTCCTGGCCTCGGATGCCGTCGAGGTGGCGCGCCGCGCCCGTGCCCGGGGACTGCGCATGCTGCCCGTCCCCTCGAACTACTACGAGGACCTGGCCGCGCGCTTCGCCCTGGACGAGGCCTTCCTCGCCGAGCTGCGGGAGAACGACGTGATGTACGACCGGGACGAGGGCGGGGAGTTCCTGCACTTCTACACCCGCACCGTGGGCACCGTGTTCTTCGAGGTGGTCGAGCGCCGGGACGGCTACGAGGGCTACGGCGCCGGTTCCGCGCCGGTCCGGTTGGCCGCCCAGTACGACCTGGACCGCCAGTAGCCCGTCCCCACCTCTCGCCCCGTTTTCAGTCGACTTTGGGTGGGTCATGATGCCAAATACCTACTCCAAGTCGACGGAAAACGCCCCGCTCCGCCCCGGCATTCGGGGTAGAACGGGGCGTTGTCGACCGCCAGACGGACAGACGGGGTGGGTCAGTGGACGGGTGTGGTCTCCGGGGCGGGCGCCGCGGAGTGGGCCACGGCGTCCGGCTCCTCATCGGCCGGGACCGACTTCACGAAGAACGAGCCTGCGAACGCCACCAGGGCGATGACCGCGCCCCAGATCATGGCGTTGTGGATGCCGGTCATCAAGGCCCCCATCGGCTCCGCGCCGCTCTGCGCCCCGGCGAGCGTCGCCGTCGTCATGACGGTGATGAACACCGCGGTGCCGGCCGCTCCGGCGACCTGCTGGATGGTGGACAGGATGGCCGAGCCGTGCGAGTACAGGCGGCGCGGCAGGGATCCGAGGGCCGCCGTCATCAGCGGGGAGAACATGAAGGACAGGCCGGCATTGAGCAGCATGTGCCAGGCGATGATGGTGCCCTGGGAGGACTCCGCGCTCAGCGTCGTCATACCCCACAGGGCCACCGCCAGCACGGCGGAGCCGGGCACCACCAGGGGGCGGGCGCCGAAGCGGTCGAACAGCCGGCCGACGATCAGGCCCATCACGCCCATCAGCAGGCCGCCCGGCAGCAGCATCAGGCCGGTGTCCTTGGCCGAGAGGCCCAGGATCTGCTGCAGGTAGATCGGCAGCACGATCAGGGTGCCGAACATGCCCATCATGCCGATCGCCATCATGGCCAGGGACAGGGTGAAGGTCGGAGTCTTGAACACGCGCACGTCCAGCAAGGCGTGGTCTCGCAGGCTGAGCTGGCGCCACGTGAACACGGCGAGGGCCACGATGCCGATCCCCAGGGGGATCCACGGCGCGATGAGGGCGTTACCCTCCGCGGCGGAACCGATGCTGCTCAGGCCGAACACGAGGCCGGCGAAGCCCAGGGCGGAAAGGACCACGGAGAGCACGTCCAGGGGCAGCCGTCGGGTCTCGGTGACGTTGCGGATCATGGTGGCGCCGAGGATCAGGGCCAGCGCGGCGATCGGCAGCATGATCCAGAACATCCACCGCCAGTTGAGTGCGTCGAGGATGACGCCGCCGATGGTCGGGCCGGTAGCGGGGGCCACCGCGATGACGATCGAGATCACGCCCATGGTGCGTCCGCGGCGGTGGGCGGGTACCACGTTGAGCACCGTGGTGAACAGCAGCGGCATCATGATGGCGGTGCCGACGGCCTGGATGACGCGGCCGAGGACGAGCACCAGGAATGTCGGCGCCAGTCCGGCCACCAGCGTGCCCAGCAGGAAGCTGGCCATGGCGATCAGGAACACGGTGCGCAGCGGCAACCGGGTCAGCAGGAAGCCGGTGATCGGGATGACCACGGCCATCGTGAGCATGAACGCGGTGGTGATCCACTGGGCGATCGAGGCGCTGATGGCGAACTCGCCCATCAGCTCCGGCAGGGCTACGGACATGACGGTCTCGTTGAGGATCACCACGAAGGCGGCAACCACGAGCAGCCAGATGACCCGCGAAGCCCCGGCGGGGACGGTCGGTTCTGTGGTTTTCTGGGTCATCACGTCGGGCGTGGCATCGGGCGTTCTGGCAGCCGAAGTCGACACGGCGTTCCTCTCTTGACAAGCACATGGAGCCAGCGGGCTCCGGGAGTGCAACACTCGTACAGTGTGCCGTTATTCCCGCAGAATCCTCGCATCCAAAGTTGCTCGATCGCAGAGGCCTTCATCACGGTCCACCTGTCCGCGGTAGTTCCTGGATGCGAGTGGGAGAGTTCGTGCCCTGTGAGCTCCGGCCTCGGCGAGAAGCTGGATCCGCCGGGCTACAGATCGAGGACTAATGCGAGGGCTTCGTCGACTCGCTGCATCTCGTCGACGGTCAGGAAGCAGACGGGTTCCGCGAGGCGGCCCAGGTCCACGGTCGCAAGTTGATCGCACATCACCAGTGTCTGTCGATCGTTGATGAGCACTGGCGGCCGGAAGCTGGTCTCCCGTGCGCTGGTGCTCGTGAACGCGACAATCCAGGTACTGAGCGTGAGCCAGTCCGGCTGCAACACGACTGCGAACCGCCGACCCTGTTGCTCGTGGCCCTTGCCTCGCGCAGGCAGCCGGTAGACCTCACCCCTCATGCAGCGCGGCCATATCCTGCTGGATCGCCCGGACTTCCGCCAGGTCCGCCGGATCGTCCCTGATGGCGCGCGCCTCAGCTGCAGCGACCCGGCAGCGTTCGTCACGGCTCATCGCGGCCAGAGCGGCGACGATAACCTGGTCGGCGCTCTCATGCCGGGAGGCACCGACCTTGAGGATGAGGTCACGAGTGCTGGTTCGCACTTTCACGGTAGTGGTATCAGCCATGACACAAGTTTACTCCTGGTAGACCGATCGCGTCAGGCCTGTGGGCAATATCGGGCAGCCGCGCGGGGCGGTGCTACCGTCTGCGGCATGACGCTTCCCGAGGACTGGATCGAGCACCGTCGCGAGGACGGTGAGCCTGTCGGTTGGATAGTGCCCGACGGCGGCGGGTTCCGTCCCATGGACTTCCTCGGCCGCCCAGTGGGCGGCGCACCGGTCGAGTGGCTGGAGGCGGAGGAGGCCCTCGACGCGCGGGGGCTCGGCTTCCTCGCGGATCGTCACCGCTTGAAGTTGGCCGATGGGACCGAGCGACCCGTGCGCATCAGCCAAGCTGGCCCCGACGGGATCGTGGTGGTTGCCGACGAGTTCGGGGCCGCCTCCGCCGTGGGTGCCCAGGCCGACGAGTTCCACCTCCGGTTTCCTGCGCCAGAGGAGTTGCTCCTCAACGAGGGCTGAGAACTCCGCAGGCTCCGACACGTCAGCCGGATTCTCGGCGGTCTGACAAGCCATGTCTAGCTGGTCAGCACGCTCTTCCACAGGTAGTCCTCGCCGACGACGGGAATGCCGTAGTCCCGGGCTTTCCTTGCCTTTCCCGAGATGCTGTCAGGATCGGCGGCCACCACCAGTTTCACAGCCTTGGTCACCCCCGGATGGGGAACGTAACCCTGGGCGCGTAGCCTGTCCTCGATGGACGATCGAGGCACGCTCATGTCCCCCGTGAGAACCACTTTGTCACCCGGTCCGAGGAGAGGGGTGGCCATGGCCGGATTCGCGGAAGCCTGGGAATCGCGGGGAGTGCGAGCCTGGTCGACGGCTTCGGCGGGGATGTCCAGCATGGAGGCGACAAGCTGGAGATCAGCGATCTCGAGGTCGGTGAGGACACCATCGCGCCAGGCCGCGTGCACCAGCTCCTCGAAGTACTGACGGTGGAGTTCGCTCGCCTGTCGGCGGCTGATACCGATCTCGTTGGCCGTGGTGATCAACTGCTCTTCCTCATGTGCAGACAGATAGCGGTCCACCAAGGCGCGGTCGACCAGAGCCAGATACTCATCATGTTCGGACGGCCCCGTGAACTCTGGCAGGCGGATGACGATGCGTTCCAGGAAGTGTTCACGATTGCCGTCTGGAGCTCCGCGCAGAACCGGGGCGATGAACGCTGTGGGGGCGGATTCCCCTCGCACCCTGGCAGCCGTCTGCGTGGACGGCGCATTCCAGTCCTCGCGCTCCGGGTCGATCTCCATGTACCGGGACAGCAGGATTGCCGTAGCCTCGGCGTCCCCTGCCGCCGAGTGCGCACCGACAAGATCGATGCTGAAGGAGTCACAGCAATCCCGCAGGGACCGCCCGACTCCGGGGAGATACTCGTGAGACAGCCGCATCGTGCAGAGCCCACTGGGAAGGAAGTGTGTGGGCAGCGGCTTCCCGAGTCGGCCGAATTCGGCGTCAAGGAAGCGGGCGTCGAAGCCGAGGTTATGGGCCACGATGATGGTGCCGGAGAGACGCCACTGCAGCTCATCCGCGATGTCCGCGAAGGTGGGGGCACGCAGGACATCCCGGGCGCGAATGCCGTGGAGCGACTGTTTGCCGAGATCACGTTCTGGATTGACGAGGGTCTCCCACCGGTCGTGGACTTGCCCGTCGCGGTCCATGGTCACTATGGCGATTTCGGCGATCCGATCATGTCCGCCGGGGAACAAGCCAGTGGTTTCGGTGTCGACCACCGCAAACAAGTCAACGCTCATGGTTCTCTTTTCTCCTCAGTGCCCCTCTGCCATGAGATTACTGTGCAGTTTGGCAATTGGAAGGGGCACGTGGCGACAGTGCGCGAGAATGCCGGACCATTCCCTTTCGACTTGTACGGAACAGCGATTGTGTGAAGCGACGTGACGCCAGACACAGCACTGGAGCGCTGATGTCCGTTAACGTGGGCGGGTAACCATCCAGAGCGGCCGAGAGACCTGGCTCGTCGACGCCGCAGCAACCCGTGGGGATTCCCCAGCCGGGTGCTACCGCCAGGACCGATGGAGATCCCACGGCTGAAGCGGTTCCGGTTCCCTGAACGATGCCGCGTCGAATGACCCGGCACGGTCTGGACCCCGCCACGGGAATCCTTCGGTGAGACCGAGAGGACCACCGAATGACCGCGACACCCCGCACCATCGCTGCCGTCCGGCCCGGCGCGAACCTCAGTGACGGCCTGCCCACGGACTATGCCGGTCTCAAGAGGCACTTCCAGCCGCTCTTCGAGGACATCGCGGCGGGGTCCCTGGCCCGGGAGTTGAACCGCGAGCTGCCCTTCGACGCCGTCCGGAGCCTGGACGAGGCCGGGTTCGGGACCCTGCGGGTCCCGGTGGCCCACGGTGGTCCGGAGGTCAGCCTCCAGGACTTCTTCCACCTGCTGATCGACCTGGCCGAGGCCGACTCCAACGTGGCCCACATCTACCGCTCGCACTACGGCTTCCTCGAGGCCCTGCGCTTCCAGCCGCGGGATGTCCAGGACGCCTGGTACCCGCTGGTCCTGGCGGGCGCCACGGTCGGCAACGCCTCCACGGAGAAGGGCGGCAACGCGCTGGGCGGTCTGAACACCACGCTGACCCCGACCGCCGGCGGCATGGAGCTCAACGGACAGAAGTTCTACGCCACCGCCTCCATCTTCTCCGACTACACGCGCGTCTCGGCCGCCCGTGCCGCCGCCGACGGCGGGCTGCTCGACGGCCGTCAGTTCGCCGTGGTGGCCACCGACGCCGAGGGAGTGGTTCTGGAGGATGACTGGGACGGCTTCGGGCAGAAGCTCACCGGCACCGGAACCGCGACCTTCACGAAGGTCACGGTCCCCGCCCATGGGGTGCTCGACCGGGTACCGGGGTCTGCCGAGGCCGTTCATGAGGCCGCCTTCTTCCAGCTCGTGCTGCTGGCGGTCCTGGCCGGGATCGCCCGCGCCTCCCGGCGGGATGCCGTGGCGACCATCGCCTCCCGCAAGCGCACCTTCAACACCGGGTCCGGCCTTCCGTTCCGCGAGGATCCGCTGATCCAGGAGGCCGCCGGCCGCATCGCCGGGAAGGCCTTCACCGCCGAGGCCACGGTGCTCCACGCCGCCCGCGCCCTGGATGACGGCATCGCCGCCGCCCAGGCTGTCGGAGCCGACCGTCCGGACTTCACCGGAGACGTCCCCGCCGAGCTCTACGGTTCCGAGCTGGCCATCGAACACGCCACCATCACGGTGCCCGAACTGGGCATCGGAGCCGCCCAGGACCTGTTCCTCACCGTGGGTGCCTCCGCCACCTCCACGAAGAAGGCCCTGGACCGCCACTGGCGCAACGCTCAGACCGTGGCCACGCACAACCCCATCGCCTTCCGGGCCCGGTCCCTGGGGGACTACTGGATCAACGGGACCCTGCCCGAGGGCCTCAACGCGATCGGTGATGCAAAGGGAGGCCAGGGCTGATGGGCGCCACGAACATCCTCTCCGGCAAGAAGCGGGTCCTGGCCTCCGCCTTCGCCGGCACCACCATCGAGTGGTACGACTTCTACCTCTACGGCACGGCCGCGGCGCTGATCTTCAACGTCCAGTTCTTCCCGATGGCCACCGAACTCGGCGGGATCGTCGCCTCCTTCGCCACCCTTGCCGTCGGGGTGATCGCCCGGCCGCTGGGCGGGATCATCGCCGGCCACCTGGGGGACCGGATCGGCCGCAAGGCGCTGCTGGTGGCGTCCCTGGTGCTGATGGGGGTGGCCTCCACCCTGATCGGGCTGATGCCCACCTTCGAGGTCATCGGCTGGTGGGCCGTCGTCGGGCTGGTGGTCCTGCGGATCCTCCAGGGCCTGTCCGCCGGGGCCGAATGGGGCGGTTCGGCGCTGCTGAGCGTGGAGCACGCGCCGGCACGGCACCGCGGCTTCTTCGGGTCCTTCACCCAGATCGGCTCCTCCGCCGGCATGCTGCTGGCCACCGGCGCGTTCTTCATCATGCAGAACATCATGAGCGCCGAGCAGTTCGCCGCCTTCGGCTGGCGCATCCCGTTCCTACTCTCCGCCCTGCTGGTGGCCGTGGGCCTGTGGATCCGGCTCGGCGTGGCCGATGCCCCGGAGTTCCTGGAGCACCGGGCCTCGGGCAACGTGTCCAAGGCGCCCCTCAAGGAGCTGCTGGTCCACCACCGGCGGCCGCTGCTGGTCACCATCGGCCTGCGGCTGGCCCAGAACGCCATCTACTACCTCGTCACGGTGTACATGCTGACCTACCTGAGGGACGTGCGCGGGGACAGTGCCTCAGGCGTGACCGCGGTGATGGTGGCCTCGGCCATCGGCCTGTTCTCCACGCCGTTCTGGGGCTGGCTGTCCGACCGGATCGGGCGCCGGCTCCTGTCCGCGGCCGCCTATGCCGCCATCGGGGTCTTCGGCTGGGTCCTCTTTGCCTTCCTCGACGCCGGCCCCCTTGCCTTCCTGCCCCTCGTGGTGATCCTGGGCATCAACCTCATCCATGACGCGATCTACGGGCCGCAGGCGGCCTGGTTCGCCGAGCAGTTTCCCGTCCACGTCCGGTACTCGGGCGTGAGCCTGGGCTATCAGGTCGGCACCGTCCTGGGCGGCGGGCTGATGCCGATGATCGCCGCCCTGCTGTTCGCCGCCGGCGGGGAGGCCCCGTGGCTGATCGCCGGCTACCTGACGGTGCTGTCCGTCATCTCCGTCGCCGCGGCGCTCGCGGCGAAGGACCCGGCCAGCCAGCAACGCGGCACGGAGCTCACGGACCTGCACGCCGTCCCGGTGGTGGGCGATCCCGCGCTGTCCCCCGAACACCAGGCCACAGCCGGCGCCACAGCAGGCGCCGCGACTGACCCCGATCGCCCCACTGGGAGAACCTCTGAAAGGACGACTGTATGACCCGCCCCCTCCTCCTGAACGCCTTCGACATGATGGTCCCGGTGCACCAGTCCCCGGGCCTGTGGAGGCACCCGGAGTCCGGGGTCTCCGGGTTCGACACCCTGGAGTACTGGACTGGAATGGCCCGCACCCTGGAACGGGGCGGGTTCGCCTCCCTTTTCCTGGCGGACATCCCCGGCGTGTACGACGTCTACCGGGACTCCACCGACGCCACGCTGCGCGGCGGCGTACAGGTTCCGCTGCTGGACCCGCTCGTGGTGGTGCCCGCCATGGCCGCCGTGACCGAGCGCCTCGGCTTCGGGATCACCGCATCCGTCACCTACGAGGCTCCGTACCTGCTGGCCCGCACCTTCGCCACCCTGGACCACCTGACCCGCGGCCGCATCGCGTGGAACGTGGTGACCTCCTATCAGGACTCGGCGGCCCGGAACCTCGGCATGGACCAGCAGATCCCGCATGACGAGCGCTACGACCGTGCGGACGAGTATCTGGAGGTGATGTACAAGCTCTTCGAGGGATCCTTCGAGGAGGGGGCCGTGGTGGCCGACCGGGAACGCGGCGTCTTCGTGGACCCGGAGAAGGTCCACCCCGTGGGCCACCGTGGCACGTTCTTCTCCGTGCCGGACCAAGCCCTCACCCATCCCGGCCCCCAGGGCACCCCCTTTCTGTTCCAGGCGGGGGCCTCGAAGCGCGGCCAGGACTTCGCCCTGGACCACGCCGAGGCCATCTTCCTGATCGGCAACACCACCTCCCTCGTCCGACAGTGGGTGGACGGCATCCGCGCCGGGCTGGCCGAGCGCGGGCGCGCCCGGGACGCCATCCGGATCTTCACCATGGCCACGGTGGTGGTCGCGGACACGGACGAGGAGGCGCAGGCCCGGTTCGATGGTTACCGGGAGTTCGTGGACATCGACGGCGCCCTGGCCCTGTTCGGCGGATGGACCGGCGTGGACCTGGACGGCTCGGATCCGGACGCCCCGCTGGAGTACATCAAGACCGAGGCGAACCAGTCGGCCCTCGCGGCCTTCACCAAGTTGTCTCCGGACCGCACCTGGACCGTGCGGGACCTCGCCGAGTTCATCGCCATCGGCGGCCGCGGACCGGTGATCGCCGGCTCACCGCAGACGGTGGTGGACGAGCTGATCCGCTGGCAGGAGGCCACGGACGTGGACGGCTTCAACATCTCGGCGGCCGTCCGCCCGGCGGACCTCGAGCGGTTCTCAGACCTGGTGTCTCCCGAGCTGCGGCGGCGCGGACTGCTGCCGGCCGAACCGGCCGAGGGGGCCGGCGTCGGGACCCTCCGCGAGGTGATCCTGGGCGACGGCCCGCGCCTGGCGGACGACCACCGAGGGGCCGCCTTCCGGCGCTGAGAACCGCCCGGATTCCGCCCGCCGGGTAACCGCAGGAGGTACCGGCACGAAATGACGTACGGTCGAACTGAATGCGTCGTCGACTCCGAAAGAGGACTCCATGTCTACGTCCCCCTCCGTGCGCGGTGGTGCCCGTCCTCCGCGCCAGCCCAAGCCGCCGGTCCTGCTTGAGGTGGTCGCCACCGAGCGGATCAGCGCGCACCTGGTGCGCCTGACGCTGGGTGGGCCGGGGTTCTCGGACTATCAGGACAAGGACACCACGGACAAGTACATCAAGCTGATGTTCGCAGACCCGGCGCTGGGCCTGACGATGCCCTATGACATGGAGAAACTCCGCGAGACCCTGCCCCCGGAGAAGATGCCCGTGCGCCGCACCTACACGGTGCGGTCCGTGGACCACGACGCCGGCACCCTCACCGTCGACTTCGTGGTGCACGGGGACGAAGGGCTCGCCGGCCCCTGGGCCGCCAACGCCACGATCGGCGACCCCGTGACCTTCGGCGGCCCAGGCGGGATGTACCTCCCCGACCCGACGGCAGACTGGCACCTGCTGGCCGGGGATGAGTCAGCCGTTCCCGCCATCTCCTCTGCCCTGGAGGCCATGCCCGCGGACGCCGTCGGCCTGGCGATCATCGAGGTCGCCGGGCCGGAGGACGAGGTCGCCCTGACCGCCCCGGATGGCATCAAGGTCTCCTGGCTGCACCGCGGCGGCATCTTCACGCCGGAGTCCACCACGCTGGCCCATGCGGTCATCGAAGCACCATGGCGCGAGGGCGACGTCCAGGTCTTCGCACACGGTGAGCGGGAGATGGTGAAGGACCTGCGCCGCTACCTCTCGGACGTCCGCGGCGTGGATCGCCGGCGGATGTCCCTCTCCGCCTACTGGGCCTACGGCCGCTCAGAGGAGGCCTTCCAGGCCGAGAAGAGTGAGCCGATCGGGCAGATCTTCCCCGACGCTTAGCGGGTCTCGTCCTTCCGACGCGCAGCGGGTCTTGCTGTGGCCCGCGGTGCATACCCCGGGCGTCCGCTGCTCAGGCGGCGACGCCGGCCAGCCTCCGGGACAGTCCGTCCAGGTCCCGGAACATGTCCTTGTTGAACTGGAAGCCCCGGGATGCCTCCTCGATGAAGGCATCCTCCTGCTCCGGCGTCAGACCGAGTGAGTCCAGCTTCAGCCGGTAGCCGTCCTTGTAGACCTTGGGCTTCTCGATCCCCTCGAACCGGTACATGGCCAACTGGTCCGGGTTCAGCCCGTAGTGGCGGGACACGGTCTTGCCGATGGCCTGACCGCCGGAGAGATCGCCCAGGTACCGCAGGTAGTGGTGGGCGGCCAACCGTGCGTGGTCATGCTCCACCTCCGCGATCCGCTGCACGTAGGCCCGCGTGGACGGCAGTTCCGCGGGGGCCTCGTCCAGGCCTGCGGCGGGCAACAGGTTCGCCAGGTCCTGCCGGATGAAGGGGGCCCGCTCGAGCACGGGGTCAAACAGGTCCGCCACGGGCGCTGGCGAGGTGACGCGGGCCAAGGCCACGGAGTCCTCCAGCTGGTGATAGATGTGCTCGTACTGGGACAGCAGGAGGGCATAGTCGCGGGCTGAGCGGCGCCCGCCCATGAGGTCGGTGATGAACGTGGAGGTCTCGGCCTCGTGGTGGTCGGCCTGGGTCAGCTCGCGGACGCGGGCCGAGAGGGTTGGTACGGGGGTGGCGGTCATGTGACGCCCTTTCGGAAGGTGCCGGTGCGGGGGTGCGCGGCGTGACTGACGTCATCTTCGCAGACAACTTGTGATTTGTTTAGGTAAGGCTTACCTTAACGTTAGCTGAATGCGCCACACAAACGTTTCGTAATGCGCTCAGCAGGCATCTCACTAGCACCTTTGGACGGCCCGCGTCTTCTGCGCCGGGCCGTTCTCTCCGAGAGGACTCCATGAAGACCCCCATTCACCGACGCGTCCTGCGCTGGGTGGCCATGGCCACCGCAGTGCTGCTCGCCTCGCTCGGGCTCACGGCTCTGCCCGCCAGCGCCGCCCCCACCGTCTCCATCACCGAGGTTCCCGACGGCGGCGGGCAGGTCACCGTCTCGGGTGCCGGTTTCTCTGCCGAGGCGCCCGGCATCTACCTGGGCATCGGCCCGAGTGGCCTGCCCGGCTTCTACCAGGGCAGCGGCAGCCTCTTGGAGGACCAGACCGTCTATGTCAGCCCCACCGCTGAGGTGGGCGACTCCGAGATGGGCCGTACTGAGCGGATGCAGGCCGACGGAACCTTCACCTTCACCACCACGCTGCCCACGGAGCCCGAAGGTGGCCTGGCCGCCTACACCTCCAAGGCCCATGGTCAGGGCCTCGCCGATCCCTCGCAGAACTCCATCACCCCGATCACGTACGCAGAGCCGGCCCCGGCCGTCCCCCCGCTGCTGACCGCCACGGAGGTGCCCGCCGCCGGCGGTGAGTTCACGGTGACCGGCACCAACTTCTCCACGGAGGGCCCCGGCGTCTACCTGGGCGTGGCCCCGACCTCCGCCGGCGGTTTCTACGCCGCCTCGAACTCCGGGGCCATCAGCCAGGCTGACACGGTGTCCGTCCCCGCCGCGCGGATCTCCACCGAGGGGTCCTTCACGGCCACCCTCACGGCCCCCGCAGGCGACGGCACCTCCTACTCCGTGTTCTCCTCCAAGGCCCGTGGCCAGGGCGTCGGCGACCCGTCCCAGGATGCCAGCGTCGTGTTGGAGTTCGCCCCTGCTCCGACTCCGGAGCCGACACCGACGCCGACGGATGAGCCGTCCACCCCGGCCCCGGCCCCGACTGATGAGCCGTCCACCCCGGCTCCGGACAACGGCGCCCCCCGGGTCACCGCCTCCGCACCGGACAACGGCACGGTCACCGTCAACGGCACCGGCTTCTCCACCGCGGCGCCCGGCATCTACGTCGGACTCGGCGAGGCCGGACAGGCCGGCTTCTACCAGGCCTCCTCCGCGGGCGTCCTCGTGGAAGGCCAGACCGTGGCCGTTGCCACGGAATACGAGAACGGGTCGATCGACATGGGTCGTACCGCCGAGCTCAACGCGGACGGCTCGTTCTCCCTGTCGGTGGCCCTGCCATCCGGTGCTGATGCCTCCGACTATGCGATCTACACGTCGAAGGCCCACGGCCAGGGACGCACCGACACGTCCCAGGACGTGATCGTGCGACTGTCCAACAGCGCCCCCTCGGAAGGCTCCGGCACCCCTGGTGCTGGTGAGGACAACGGCGGGGCCACCCCGGCACCGGCCTCGACGTCCCCGAACGCCTCCGGTGGCCAGGGAGCCGGTGGCGGAAGCGGCAACTCGACCGACAACGGCGGCGACGACCAGCCTGAGGCGACCGACACCAAGCCGGTCTACAAGACCGTCTGCGCGGCCAACGAGGTCTCTGGTGCCACCCTCAGCTGGGGGCTCAAGTCCTCCTTCCGCAACTACATCCGCGGCGGCATCGCCCAGGGCGGCTGGACCCTCGGCGGCGGCGCGTCCTACTCGGGCAGCGCCTTCACCTTCGGTGGCGGCAACGGCTCCTATGCCAAGGACTCCCGCACCGGCACCGTGACTTTCGGTGGATCCGTGCACTTCACCGGGCATGACGGCGTGCTGGACATGAACCTGTCCAACCTCCGGTTCCGTCAAACGAGCCCCTCGTCCGCGGAGATCATCGCGGACGTGACTTCCTCGTCCATGGAGGGCGACGGCTTCAGCCGCAGCAACGTCACCTTCGCCACCGTGAACACCTCGAACCTGTCCGTCGGTCAGAACAGCGTCTCGCTCAACGGTGCCAGTGCCACCCTGACGGCTGCCGGCGCGGAGGCCTTCGCCGGCTTCTACGAGGCCGGTACCGCGCTGGATCCGATCAGCCTGACCCTGCCGTTGGGCGAGGGCGCGGACTGCCAGCAGGTCCTGGTCGCCGACGGCACCGGCCAGTACGCCACCGGTCAGGAGCCCGGCTCTGTGCAGCTGGCCTCCACCGGCGCGGAGACCACCGCGCTGATCGCGGCCGGCGGCGGGCTTCTTGCCCTCGGCGCTCTGGCCCTGGTCCTGGTCCGCCGCCAGCAGGGCAGCCACGCCGCCTGAATCGGCGACGTGGTCGAAGCTGACCACCACCCCCATCGGTCCGCCTGCCGCGCGCTGAGCGCGGCAGGCGGACCGGAACCACACCTGACACGGTCGGGCCCCAGATCCTCTGGGGCCCGACGTAGGACTTCCACCATGACTTCCATGAATTCCTCCCGGCAGACCCGGCCCACCGGCCGGCGTCGCGCCCTGGCCGGAACGGTGACCGCCACCCTGCTGGCCATCACCGTGGCCCTGACCGGCTGCGGCGCCACCGGCGCCCCTTCGGACGCGGCCACCTCCGGCTCCGCCACGGCGGCGACGAATCCAGACGGCGAGGGCGCCACCAGCGGGACTTCCGCCTCCTCTGCCGCAGACGCCTCTGCCGACGAAGAGCCCGCGCTCGACCTGCCGGATCCCGCCAGCATCGAGGGCCCTTCCTCGGCCGAGACCGTCGCCGAGATCCAGCCGATCGGGAACCCTCAGACACCCGAGCTGCCCGTCACCGTCACGGACCATGACGGCCAGGACGTGACGATCGAGAGCGCGGACCGGATCCTCGCGCTTGACCTCTACGGCACCTTCTCGGACATCGTGACCGGTCTCGGCCTCGGCGACCGGCTGGTGGGGCGGACCTCGTCGGACACCTCGTCCGCCATGGCGGACCTGCCCCTGGTCACCTCCGGCGGACACGACCTCAACGCCGAGGCCATCCTGTCCCTGCGCCCGACCGTCGTCCTGGCGGATACCACCCTCGGCCCGCCCGAGGTGTACGACCAGCTCCGCTCCGCCGGCATCACCCTGGTGATGTTCGACCCGGACCGCAGCCTCGAGGCGAACGAGGACATGATGGTCCAGGTCGCCCAGACCCTAGGTGTCCCGGCGGCCGGCGAGGCGCTGGTCGAGCGCTATGACGCCGAGATGGAGACCGCCCAGGCCCGGATCGACGCCCTGGTACCCGACGACGAGGCGGACCTGGTCAGCGCCGCGATCCTCTACGTGCGGGGGACCGCCGGCATCTTCTTCGTCATGGGCAGCGACTCCGGCGGCGATGTGGTAGATAGCGTGGGTGCGCTCAACTCCGCCGAACAGGCTGGCATCACCGGCACCAAGCCGGCCAATGCCGAGGCGTTGGCCGCACTGAACCCGGACGTCATCCTCGTCATGGCCGCAGGCCTGGAGTCCACCGGTGGACTCGCCGGCCTGCTGGAGCGTCCCGGAGTCGCCCAGACCACCGCCGGGCAGAAGCGGCGCATCGTGGACGTCCCGGACGGACAGCTGATGTCCTACGGGCCCCGGACGCCCCAGGCGCTCGTAGCCCTGGCCGAGGCTGTGTACAACCCCGAAGGCACAGGATGACCGTCTCCGAGACCCGCCGGGACGCCGCCGCGGAGAGTGCTTCGCCCGGCCGGGCCCGGTCCACGGTGAACGCCACAGCGCCCGACGGCGGCGCACCCACCGGGGGCGGTCGCGGAACCCCGCCCGGTGCGGACGGCTCCCGCGCGGCCAGGGGCACCCGGCCGCACTCCGCGGCGCGGACCGCGGTGACCGGCGTCGTGCTGCTGCTCCTGCTGCTGGCCGTGCTGGTGCTCTCCGCCGGAGCCGGGCAGTTCCCCACCGCCCCGGCCGAGGTGATCGGCTCGGTCTGGCGTGCGGTGACCGGCTCCTCGGCGGCCACCCCGGACGAGACGCTGCTGGACTCCACCCTGTGGAACATCCGCTTCCCGCGGCTGCTGCTCGGGGTGATCGTGGGCGCCGCCCTCGGCGTGGCCGGGGCCCTGATGCAGGGCGTGTTCAGCAACCCGCTGGCCGAACCCGGGATCATCGGCGTGAGCTCCGGTGCCGCCGTGGGCGCCTGCGTGGTCATCGTGTTCGGGCTGACCGCCGCCGGCGGATGGGTGCTGCCGCTGGCCGCCTTCCTCGGCGGGATGCTGGTCACCTGGCTCGTCTACCTGCTGGCTACGTCCGGCAACCGGGCCTTGGTGCTGACGCTCGTACTGACCGGCATCGCCGTCAACGCCGTGGCTGGCGCCATCATGTCCTTCCTCATCTTCCTCGGGGACACCACCAGCCGCGAGCAGATCGTGTTCTGGCAGATGGGCTCCCTGAACGGGGCCACCTGGGCCGCGGTGGGCACGGCCGGGATCGTGTTCCTGCTGGGAATCGTCGTGGCCATGGCCCTGCGCAGCCAGCTGGACCTCCTCTCCCTCGGCGAGCGGCCCGCCCAGCATGCCGGCGTGAACGTGGGGCGGCTGCGAGTGGTGTCCATCATTGCCGTGGCCGTGCTGACCTCCGCCGCCGTGGCCTACGCCGGACTCATCAGCTTCGTGGGGCTGGTGGTCCCGCACGCCCTGCGGCTCGTGATCGGCCCCTCCCACCGGGGCCTCATCCCGCTCTCCGCCCTGGGTGGGGCCATGTTGCTCTCCCTCGCGGACGTGGCCGCGCGCACCGTCATCCCCTTCGCCGACATGCCGATCGGCATCTTCACCGCCGTGGTCGGAGGACCCGTGTTCTTCATCCTGTTGCGCCAGTCCCTGAAGAAGCAGGGGACCCTCTGATGCTCGAGGCACAGGACGTCCACGTGGAGATCAACGGCCACCAGATCCTGCACGGGGTCGGCGTGGACCTGCGTCCCGGCGAGGTCACCGTGGTGATCGGACCCAACGGCGCCGGCAAGTCCACCCTGTTCTCCGTGCTCTCCGGGGACATCCAGCCCAGCCGCGGTGCCGTCAGCCTGGATGGGACCCCGGTGGCCCGGTGGAAGCCCCAGGACTCGGCCCAGCGCCGGGCCGTGATGGTCCAGGACTCCGCGGTGTCCTTCCCCTTCACCGTCCGCGAGGTCGTGGAGATGGGACGCAATGCCTGGCGGCGCACCGAACGGGTGGACCAGGACCAGGACGTGGTGGACGGAGCGATCGCCTCCGTGGGGATCGAGCACCTGCAGGGGCGGACCATCACCGTGCTCTCCGGTGGCGAACGCCAGCGCACGGCCCTGGCGAGGGTGCTGGCCCAGGAGGGCCGGACCGTGCTGCTGGACGAGCCCGTCTCCGCCATGGACATCGCCCACCAGGAACGCACCCTGAAGCTATGCCGCGAGCTGGCAGCGCACGGCGCCGCGGTCGCCGTCGTGCTCCATGACCTGGACTCCGCCGCCGTGTACGGGGACCGGATCGTGGTGCTGGACCAGGGGCGCGTGGTGGCGGACGGGCCCGCCGCCGAGGTCTGCACCGCGGAGCTGCTCAGTGAGGTCTACGGGACACCGATCCACGTGCTCGAGCTGGACGGCGTGACCCGCGTGCTGCCGGACCGGTCCGGGGTGCGGCGGCTGTCGGACGCGCCTATCGGCTCCTCGTCTCAGACCCTAGGCTGAGCTGGAGGCACGATGACGTGCCACAGGAAGGACCCATGGGCAGCACAGACGAGAATGTCCCGACGGCAGGGCACCCGACGGCAGAGAGCCCGGAGACGGCGAGCGCGGCGGCAGGGAATCCAGCGGCACCGAACGCGGCGGCGGGACCAACGGCTGGGATTGGCCGGCCGGCGGGCGGGAGCCCCGAGCCGGACGCCGAGGAAGCGTACGAGCGGTACCGTGCGGCCCGGGAACGCTATGCCGTGGCCAAGTACGAGTACAAGGCGGCGCAGTACGCCCTGAAGGCAGCCCGATTGCGCGAGCAGGTGGCGGCCGGCGGCACCGTGGGCAAGAGCGGCAAGCGGGACAAGTACGGCAAGGACGACCACCACCACCGCAGGCGCCACCGGCACGGCGGGCGTCAGGAGCGCAGCGACCACGGTCAGCACGGCCAGTACGGCCACGCGGACGGCGATGACCGGGACGGCGTGGTAGGGCGCGGGGCGCTGGGGCCGGTGGAGACCCGCGATTCGTCGGATCGCCGCAAGGGCAAGCAGGTGGTCCTGGACGTGGTCTCCACCGAGCGGCTGGGGGAGCACTTCCAGCGGCTGACCCTCGGGGGACGGGGGTTCGCCGACTTCCGGGACAACCACTTCACGGACAAGTACGTCAAGATCCTCATCGTGGACCCAGCCCTGGGGCTGACCCCGCCCTACGACGTGCAGGCGCTGCGCAAGTCACTGCCGAAGCACCAGCGCCCCGTCCGCCGCACCTACACGGTGCACTCGGTGGACACCGAGGCCGGGACCGTGGTGATCGACTTCGTGCTGCACGGGGATTCCGGGGTGGCCGGACCCTGGGCGGCGGCAGCGCAGGTGGGGGATGCGGTGGCCTTCGCCGGTCCGGGCGGCAAGTACGCCCCGGACCTGACCGCAGACGCTCATCTGCTCGTGGGGGACGAATCGGCCTTGCCTGCGATCTCCGCCGCGCTCGCCGCGCTGCCGGATGGCGCCGCAGGGCAGGCCTTCATCGAGGTGGGCGGACCCGCCGACGAATGGGAACTGACGGTGCCCTCGGGCGTGGGGGTGACGTGGCTGCACCGTGGCGGCGAGTACCGGCTCGGGCGCTCGCAACTGGCGGCCACCGTGGAGGGGATCGGCCGGTCCGAGTGGCCCGCCGGACGGGTGCACGCCTTCGTCCATGGGGAGAAGTCCATGGTCAAGCGCCTGCGCCGGCATCTGACCGAGGAGCGCGGCGTGGACCGGAGGATGCTGTCCCTGTCCTCATACTGGACCTACGGCAAGGCCGACGACTAAGCCGCCCGGCCTCGTTGAGTCTGGAGCGATTCACACATTATGCGGCTGATTGCGTGAATCCCTCCAGACTCAACCGTTCAGCGGCGGGCGGCCATGACGTCGGCGATCTGCCCGACGCACGGCTCGTTCTGCAGGGACGTGGTGTCCCCCAGGGCGGTGCCCTCGTAGAGCTGGGTGAGCAGGCGCCGCATGATCTTGCCCGAGCGCGTCTTCGGCACGTCCGGCACGAAGACAACGTCCCGCGGCTTGGCCACCGGGCCGATCACGGTGCCCACGTGCTGGCGCAAGGCCTCGGCGGATTCCTCGCCTACGCCCGCCCGGGCCACCACGAAGGCGACGGCAGCGTGGCCGGTCTTGGCGTCCGGCACGGGGCAGACGCCGGCCTCCACCACGCCGGGGTGGGAGACCAGGGCCGACTCGATCTCTATGGTGGACAGACGGTGGCCGGAGATGTTGATGACGTCGTCGATCCGGCCCAGGATCCAGATGTCCCCGTCCTCGTCATACTTCGCGCCGTCCCCGGCCAGGAACCAGCCCTGCTCGGCGTAGTCCTTCCAATAGGAGGAGTAGTAGCGCCGCGAATTGCCCCAGACGGTGCGGGCCATGGCCGGTCCGGTGCGGGTGATCACGGCCTTGCCCTGCAGGCCGGCGGCCACGGGCGCGCCGGAGTCGTCCACCACGGCCACGTCCACGCCCGGCAACGGACGGGAACCGCAACCGGGCTTGAACCGCTCGTCGTCCTGCCGCGGGGAGAGGATGGTCGCCCCGGTCTCGGATTGCCACCAGGTGTCCACCATGGGCACGCCCACGGAACCATCGCGCGGGACCTGTGCGCCGGCGTCGCCGGTTTCGGCCTGTGCCTCACCGTCCAAGGTGGACAGCCGGTCCCGGCCGATCTGCGTGCGTGCCCAGGTCCAGGCCTCCGGATTCACGGCCTCGCCGACGGTGCCGACGAGACGGATGGAGGAGAGGTCATAGTCCGTGGGGATGCCCTCGGGGAACCAGCCCATGAGGGAGCGGACCAGGGTGGGTGCGGTGTAGTAGCTGGTGACGCCGTAGCGCTCGATGACCTCGAAGTGGCGGCCCGGGTGCGGGGCGTTGGGCACCCCCTCGTAGATGACCTGCGTGACGCCGTTGGAGAGCGGCCCGTAGATCTCGTAGGTGTGGGCGGTGACCCAGGCCAGGTCCGCCGTGCACCAGTGGACGTCCTGGTCCCGCGCGGTGACATCCGGGTTCGAGAACAGGTAGTCGTAGGACCAGCTTGCCTGTGTCAGGTACCCGCCGGAGGTGTGCACGAGTCCCTTGGGCTGGCCCGTGGTGCCGGAGGTGTACATGATGAACAGCTCGGTCTCGGCGTCGAAGGCTTCGGGGGCGTGCGTGACGGGCTGGCGGTCCACGATCTCGTGCCACCAGACGTCCCGGCCCTCGACCCAGTCCACGTCCACATGCCCGGTGCGGTTGAGCACCAGCACATGCTCGATGTTGTTCTCGCCGGAGACGGCCTCGTCCGCGTTCGCCTTGACCGGGACGGCCTTCCCACGGCGGAACTGGCCCTCGGAGGTCACCAGGAGCTTGGCGCCGGTGTCCTCCACGCGGAACTTCAGGGCCTCGGCGGAGAAGCCGCCGAACACGAGCGAGTGCACGGCACCGATCCGGGCGCAGGCCAGGGTGATGACGATGGTCTCCACCAGCACGGGCAGGTAGACGACCACGCGGTCGCCCTTCCCGATGCCCAGCTCGGTCAGCGCATTCGCGGCCTGGCTGACCTCCTTCTGCAACTGCGCGTAGGTCACGGCGCGGCGGTCGCCGGGCTCCCCCTCGAAGTACAGCGCCACCTTGTCCCCGCGGCCGGCGTCCACGTGCCGGTCCACGCAGTTCACCGCGACGTTGAGGGTGCCGCCCTCGAACCAGCGGATCTCCGGGCCGCGTTCGGCCTCCGGGTCCGGGGCCGTCCACGAGTGGGTGGTGTGCCACGGCGTCTGCCAGTCGAGGCGGCGCGCGGCCTGATCCCAGAAGGCCAGGCGGTCAGCCTCGTCCACCGGGTGGCCGTCGCCGAGACCGCCGTGGAGCAGGTTCGCGGGGCGGCCGGGGTGGGCGGTGGTGTCGGCGGAGTTCAGGAGAGAGTCCGGCAGGGGGCCCGGCAGCGGAGCGGGGAGGGCGCCAGTTTCGGCGGTGGTGGTGTTCGGGGCAACAGACAAGACAGAACCTTCTTTCCATCGAATCTGGCGGTAGCACCTGGTGGCCGATGCCGTGCCCGGAAAGGGGCCGGCGTCGACCACGGGTTGCTGCGGCGTCACAGAGCCAGATCTCTCGGCCGCTCGGGATGGTCGATTCCACTGTACGTCCGGGGCCCAGGCCCGGGCCAAACCGGTGAAGCCGTGCTACGGCGCCGGGATTAGTCTGGACGGGCAGTGGTGACGCCAGCCACCGGAACGGGGAGGCCCCTTGGAAGAATTCGCACTGCTGGCCGTGGCCGGCATCCTGATCATCGTCCTCGTGTCACTCTTCGCGCCGAAGCTGGGCGTGGCCGCACCCATCCTGCTGGTCATCGTCGGCATCGCCTGCAGCCTGATCCCCGGCGCGCCCAGGATCCTGCTGGAGCCGGAGTGGATCCTCATGATCGCGCTGCCGCCGATCCTCTACTCGGCCGCAGTCAACGTCCCCATCACGGATTTCCGCCGGGACCTTGAGACGATCAGCGCCCTGTCCGTCCTGCTAGTGATCGCCTCCGCCTTCGCCACCGGGTGGTTGATCTGGTGGGTGCTGCCGGACATCGGCTTCGCCGCCGCGGTGGCACTGGGGGCCGTGATCAGCCCGCCGGACGCCGTGGCCGCCACGTCCATCGGCAAGAAGCTGGGGCTGCCGCCGAGGCTGGTGATGATCCTCGAGGGGGAGGGGCTAGTCAATGACGCCACGGCACTCGTCATGCTCCGCACCGCCATTGCCGCCACCGCCGGCAGCATCACGTTCTGGGGCGCCATCGGCGACTTCGTCTACGCGGTCATCGCGGGGGTGGCGGTCGGGCTGCTGGTGGGTGCCCTCACGGTGTGGGCCCGGTCCCGGATCCGCCAGCAGCCCGTGCTCACCACCGCGATCTCGCTGACCGTGCCGTTCCTGGCCTACATGCCGGCGGAGAACCTGCACGCCTCGGGCGTCATCGCCGTGGTGGCGGCCGGGCTGATCACCGGGCATCAGGCGCCCAAACGCTTCAGTGCCGTGGACCGCATCACCGACCGCACCAACTGGCGGACCATCCAGTTGCTGCTGGAGAACGGCGTGTTCCTGCTGATGGGCTTCGAGATCACCTCCATCGTCGCGGACGCCGAGTCCTCCGACCGGGGACTGTGGATGGCCGTCGCCCTCGCGGCCGCCTGCACCGTGATGCTCTTCGTGGTCCGCATCCTGTTCGTGGTCCCGCTGATCGCCCGCCTCCGGGCCCGTCAGCGCCGGATCCCCGGCGTTGCCGAGCAGCTGGACGCGGCCCTGGAAGCCGTCGCCGAGGGCGATCAGGACGCCAATCCACGCCGCGCGGCGCGGCTGCAGCGGTGGCGTGCGGACGCACAGTTCCAAGCCACCCACAGCCTCGGGTGGCGCGGTGGTGCCGTGCTGGCCTGGTCCGGGATGCGCGGGGCCGTCACCCTGGCGGCGGCCCAGTCGCTGCCCTCGGACATCCCCTACCGGGCCGAGCTGATCCTGATCGCCTTCACCGTCGCCATCATCACCCTGGTGGTCCAGGGCGGCACGCTGCCCCTGCTGATCCGCGTCCTCGGCATCAAGGGCACCAACGAGGAGGCCGAGGGCCGCGAGGTCACCCGCCTGGCCGAGGAGATCATCGCCGCCCGCGAGGCCTTCCTGGACAACCAGGCACTGCGGCGGGAGAACGGCAGACCCTTCGCCCCCGAGGTGCTGGAGCGGACCCGGAGCCGGGGCCTGGCCGCCACGGAGGCGTTGGCCGCCATGGTCAATGACGACGATCCGGACGGTCACGCCCAGCAGCACCGCGAATTGCGCCGCCAGCTCGTGGACGTGGAACAGTCCGTCCTGCTCGACGCGCGGGCCGGCGGCACCTACTCCTCGCACACCCTCCAGCGGGCGCAGCATTTCATCGACGCGGAGTCCACCCGGATGCAGTAGCCCCGCGGCGGTGCGGGGCCAGGGTCAGGGACACCGGCAGAGGTCCTGCGGTCGGCTCACGGGCGGTGGGCCACCGGGGCGCGGCCCAGCTCCTCGACGGTCAGCATCCGGACGCCCTCTGGATGGCCAGCGGCCTCCAGCACGGAGCCGACGGGATACCGCTCCGGATCGGTCCCAGCCATGAACTCCTTCAGGGCTGCGGCCAGTCCCGCCTCCGGCAGCAGCCGCTGCCCGCGGACGAAGCGCTCCGGCGCGGCCAGGACCAGCAGGAGCATGCCGTAGACGGCGTCCTGCGTCTCGTCGACCGGCGGCTGGAAGTAGGGCACGTCCAGGATCTGTCCACCGAGCCGGGCATAGAACCGCAGCCGTGCCGCCGGGTCCCCGTGCACGGGGTGGGCCTGATGATGGTCGGGGTGCTCCACCTCGGCGAGCACCACCGAGACCTCCGCGTCCGCGGTGATGCCGGCCAGCAGCCCGGACAGCAGCGCCGTGCCCACGCCCCGCCCGCGCTGGTCGGCACGAATGGCCACATAGCTCAGCAGCACGGCCGGGGAGTCGGCGAAGGTCGCGATGATGGCCACGGCCACGGGGTCCGACGCCTCGCCGACCACGCGCACCGTGGCCGAGCCCCGGGCGACGTCCTCGAGCAGCTCCTCCACCGAGACCAATTCACGGGGCGGGAAGTTCGGGACCAGCAGGCGCTCATGCACCCGCGCCACGGCGGCAGGGTCCGTGACGGTGTTGGTGGGCGTGTCGGTGACCGGAGCGCCAACGGGCTCAGTCGGGATCAGGTCGTTCACGGGGTCCTCCTGGCGTGCGGTGGTGATGACCACGGTAGGCGAGGATTCCGCCGGTCAGGAAGCCGGCTCTGAGCGGGACGGGACGGCCTCATCCACGGGGTCCGGGCCGGCGTCGGGCGCCGGTGTGCCCTCGGTCAGCAGGACCACCGCCACGAAGACCGTGATCATGGCCGCGAGCATGGCCAGGCCCACCAGCCCGAACTGCACCAGCCAGGGCCACAATGCCGCAGCGGCCACCACGATCAGCCCGGCCGCGATGATCGCGGTGACCCCGCGCTGGCGCTCCCGGCCGGGCGCCACCAGCCGCCACCGCGACTGCGCCAGGGAGACGAGCACCATGCCCAGCAGGTTGGCGGTCATGCCCACCCAGACCGGGTGCATGCCCAGAAAGAAGTCGGTGGCGTGGAAGCCGGAGGCCGCGTACCAGCTCATGCCCACGCCGAACCCGGCCAGCATGGCCGTCAGCGCAGCGGACCGGGTGGCCAGCGGCCAGAAGAACGCGGCGAGCACCGGCGCCAGGGTGGCCCCGTTGCGCAGGGTCCAGGCCATCACGTTCCACCACGCCGACTCCTCGGTGCGCAGCAGGGCGAAGACCACCATGACCACGGTCAGCCCGACCAGGGCCACGCGGGTGTAGCGGACCAGCTGCCGCTCCGAGGCCGCCGGGTTCAGCGCCGATCCGAGGTCCCTCCCCAGCGAGGTGGCCCCGGAGAACTGGCAGGGTCCGGCCCAGCCGAGCGCGCAGGCCCACAGCCCCACGAAGAAGATCCCCGCCGCCCAGGGCGGCACCACGCTCGCGATGTACTCGGGGATGGCCACGAGCGGCAAGGCCTCGCCCGGCTGCACCAGGGCGGCGGCCACGCCGATGACCACGCCCAGCAGGATCAACGGGATGCCGAGGACGGCGGCTCGGTACAGGCCCCGCTGGCCGTCCTCCGGGGTGCGTGCGGACATGGACATCTGGAAGGCCGCCTGGGCCAGGGGCACGTTGATGATGAAGGTGCCGAACCAGGCCACGATCAGGGACACCCCGGCGTTGGAGAGGTCGAGCATCTCGGGCGCCTCGGCGGCGCGGGCCACGAGCCCGTCTGCGCCGCCGAAGCCCGGGTTGGCGAGCAGCACCCAGACGCCGACGAGGAACATCAGCCCGATCATGATGACGTTCATGGTCTGGCTGAAGCCGACCGAGCGCATCCCGCCGCCGGAGAGGAACACCAGCAGGACCACGGCGGTGGCGGCCACAGACAGCGGCAGGGACAGGTCCGTCACCACGTGCAAGGCGGAGGCGAACGCGATGGTGGTGGCCACGGAGTACATGGGGAACGTCAGCCCGGTGATGACCGAGCCGATGGCCTTCGCGGCACGGCCGAAGCGGTCCCCGATGATGCCGGTCACCGTCACCACGAGCTTCTCCCGCAGCGGTTTGACCAGCAGCAGCGCGATCAACAGGATCTGCACGGTCTCCGCCACGCCGTACCAGACGGCGGAGATCCCGGTCCGGTAGCTCAGCTCCACGATCGCGATGTAGGAGGAGCCGGAGAACAGCCCGGTGATGCAGAAGGCCACAGTCCACGGACCGAAGGAGCGCCCACCCACGAAGAATCCGCCCTTGCCGGTCTCCTGGCGCCGGACCATGATCCGGCCGCCGACCACGAGCAAGGCGGTGTAGACGAGGGCGAGCGCCACGGTCCAGAGTCCGGCGGCGGTCACGCGCGGGTCCCGTCCGTGACGGTCCCGACGCCGGCCTCCGTCCCGGCTGCACCACCAGCCTCCGGTGCCCGGCCGGCGTCGGCGTTCTCGCAGGTGAACACTGGCTCCGGGGCGTCCACGGGGCCGATCCGCGGCTGGTAGCCGAGGGCCCGGTTGCAGGCGGCCTCGGCATCATGGTCCACGGTCCGCCCGGCGAAGGTCCAGGCCACGGTCAGGCCCGCGCCCGCGTCCCGCAGCAGGTTCACGGCCGGGCAGGAATGCTCGACGGCGGCCGCGAAGTCCCGCAGGGCCGTGGCGTCCGTCTCGGGGGTGCCGATGGCCAGCTGCAGCCGGTAGCGGTGGAAGTACGGCTGGACGTCCGCGGTGCCGGCCAGGCCGCGGCGGTCCTGCCGGGCGAGCGAATAGGTGTTGATCCCGGTCAGCTCCAGGCCGCGCCGGGCAGCCACCTGCTCCGCGGTCACGGTGATGCAGGCATCCACCGCCCCGGCGAGAAACTCCATGGGGGTGGGGCCCTCGTTGCGGCCGCCCACCGCCTCGGGCTCGTCCACCGTGAACTCGAACTCGCGGACGCTCACCCGCGTCTGCTGCTGCCCCGTCCACGTTCCGGCGGCGCGGAGGGTCTTCGACTCGGAGTCGAGGGGCGTCTCGCTGAATCGGGAGGGTGTTCGGGACGGTTCTTGGAAAAGCTCAGAAGAGGACACGGCCGTCATTGTAGGACCCTCAGGCGAACATCAACTTGCGAGGAGCTCAGGACCAGCGGCGGATCGCCCGCTGCTCCACGAGGCCGAGGATCGCGTCCGTGATCTTGCCGATGACGGCCAACAGGATGATCGTCAGGATCAGACGGTCGGTGCGGCCATTGTTCTGCGAATCCGTGAGCAGGAAGCCCAACCCCATGGAGGAGGCGATGAGCTCCGCGGCCACGAGGAACAGCCATGCCTGGGCCAGCGCGAGCCGCAGCCCGGAGAACACGGAGGGCACCACGGCGGGCAACTGTATGGTGCGTAGCAGGCGCAGCCCGTGGTAGCCGAAGGCGCGGCCGGCCTCCACGAGGTGCGGGTCCACGTGCTTCAGTGCCGCATACACGTTCGTGAAGATTGGGAAGAACGCGCCGATCACGATCAATGTCACCTTCGAGTCCTCGCCGATGCCCATCCAGAGGATCAGCAGTGGCACCCACGCCAGCGACGGCACCGCGCGAATCGCTCCGATCAGGGGCGCGAGTAGGGCGTCGGCCCAGGTGGACAGGCCCAGGATGGAGCCGATGAGCAGGCCGAGGACCCCGCCCATTACGAAGCCCAGCAGGACGCGCTGCACCGAGATGGCGATGTGGTGCCACAAGGACCCGTCGGCAGCCAGGTCGATCCCCGCGCTGACCACCGAGGCCGGCGAGGGCAACTGCACCGGGGAGAACAGCCCGGCGGCGGTCGCCGCCCACCAGGCGATGACCAGCACCACCGGGATGAGAAGCCCGACGACGGCCCGGCCGGCCGGGGTGCCCAGGGCCCCGCGGGTGCCCGGGCCGGTGGCGGAACCACCGCCGTTCCGGGGGCCTGGGCCTGAGCCCGGGCCGGCCGGCGTCGCGCCCGGGTTGCGGCGCCCTGCCGCCTCATCAGCTTGATGCGATGCCGGGGTCAGGTGTCCGGGGGAGACGTGGGAGATCACCGGGTGGCCTCTTCGGCGAACGAGGGCTCGAGCATCTCGGCCAGGGCCTGATCCACGTTCTCCTGGCTGGCCACGTCACCGGTCTCCACCAGGATCGGGCCGACGACTTCGAGGACATCCAGTTGCGCCTGGCCGGGCACCGGGTCCACGTCCAGGTTGGAGCGCTCCTCGATGACGGTGGTGGCCACATCCTGCTCGAGGCCGGCCACCTCGGCGAGGATGGCCGCGGTCTCCTCGGGGTTCTCGAGGGCCCATTCGCGGGCCTGCTCGTAGACGTCCACCACGGTCTGGGCCAGCTCGGGGGATTCCTCGAGGAAGGACTCCGTGGCGTTGAGGAAGCCGTAGGTGTTGAAGTCGACGTTGCGGTAGAACAGTTCGGCTCCCTCGGCCTCGGCCCCGGCCATGATCGGGTCCAGCCCGGACCAGGCGTCCACAGACCCGTTGTTCAGGGCGGCGTTGCCGTCCGCATGCTGGAGGTTCTGCACCGTGACGTCGGCCTCGTCCACGCCGGCCTCGCCGAGGGCCTGGATGAGGAAGAAGTAGGGGTCGGTGCCCTTGGTGGCCGCCACGTTCTTACCGACCAGGTCCGTGACCTCGGTGATGTCCGAATCGGCGGTGGTGACCAGTGCGGCCCACTCCGGCTGGGAGTAGAGGCTGATGGTCTTGATCGGGGTGCCGTTGGCGCGGCTGAGCAGGGCGGCGGAGCCGGCCGTGGAGCCCACATCGATGGCCTCGGCACGCAGGGCCTCGTTGGCCTTGTTAGAGCCGGCGGACTGGATCCAGTTCACGGTGACGCCCTCGTCCGAGAGTTCCTCCTCGAGCCAGCCCTTCTCCTTGATGACCAGGGAGAGCGGGTTGTAGGTGGCGTAGTCGATGTTCAGCTCGCCGCCTTCGCCGCCGCCTCCAGCTTCGGCGGCCTCACCACCGGATCCCTCGCCGGCCACGCAACCGGTGAGCGCGAGGGCCGTGATGGCGAGGGCGGCGGCGGAGCGGGTGATGCGTGAGCGCATGGTGGTGCCTTTCGAGGGGTGCGGTGCGTCCCGAGCCGGGAGGGTGGTGGCGCGGGGCGATCGGTCGGGTACGGAGAATCGGGGCCGGCTAGCGGCGGTGGGCGTCCACGCCGAGGCCGCCGAGCAGCTCGGTTCGGAGGCGGGCCAGTTCGGCCGAGCCGCGGTCCCGGGGTCGTTCGCCGGGCACGTTGACCACGGTGCGGGTGGTAGCTCCGGTGCCGGCGCCCTGAGTGGGGTCCAAGCCGAGCAGCAGGATCCGGTCGGCCAGCTGGAGCGCCTCGTCCACGTCATGGGTGACGAGCAGGACGGTGGTGGCGGTCTTGGCATGGACGTCCAGCAACAGGTCCTGCATCTTCAACCGCGTCAGGGCGTCGAGCGCGCCGAACGGCTCATCCAGCAGGAGGACGCCGGGCCGACGGGCCAGGGCCCGGGCCAGCGAGGTCCGCTGGGCCATGCCGCCGGAGACCTCCCGGGGCCGCAGGCTGGCGTGCTCGGCCAGGCCCACCAGTTCCAGCAGCCGGTCGACGCTCTCGCGGCCCTCGGCCCGTCCCATGCCCGGGGGCAGTCCCAGGGACACGTTCTGGTGGAGGGTGCGCCAGGGCATGAGGCGGGGTTCCTGGAATCCGACGGCGGTGCGGGAGTCATAGGGGCGGACGGCGGACCCGCCGACCAGGATCTGCCCGGTGCTGCCGCTGTCCAGGCCGCCCACGGCGCGCAGCAGGGTGGACTTGCCACAACCGGAGGCACCGAGGATGGCCAGGACCTCGCCCGGCTTAACGGAGAGGTTGATGTCCCGCAACACGGTGCGTGCGCCGTCGATGGCGGGGAAGGACCGGCCGACGTCGCGGAACTCCACCGCGAGGCTGGTGGTCTGGGCCGGCGGCGCCGTGAGGACGCTGGAACCGGGCAGGGACTCGGCAAGGGCAGTCACGGTGAATCACGCTCCATCGGTTCTGGCATGAGCACCTTCCCGGAGGTCATACGGGAGGTTGCTGCGGCGTCACGGAGCCAGATCTCTCGGCCGCTCTGGATGGTTATCAGTGCTCCAGTGTGACGAGTGATGGAAGAATTCGCCGAAACGCCAGGTCATCTCCCGTCTCATGAGCGGGGTTTAACCTCGCGGAACCGATTTTCTGCGCTGAACCGGCCGAAGATGACGCCGTGTGACGCTCTGCATTCCTGGGTTTCCTGGGGCCGTGCATTTGACAGTGGAGGGCAGATCCCGGCTTGATGGAGGGGACCACCATCCAGAGCGGCCGAGAGATCTGGCTCGTCGACGCCGCAGCAACCCGCCCGTCAGGGGCCAGGGTGCTACCGCCAGGACCGATGGAGCCTTTCTCATGACGAGTACGTTGCCGTCCCGCTACACCGCCCTGTCCGCCCGCTTCGCCCCGGCCTTCGCCGAGGTGGGGCAGGGGGAGCTGCCCCGGGAGGCCGGCCGCCACCTGCCCTTCGCGGCCTTCGAACAACTCCGCGAGCAGGGTCTGGGCGCCGTCAGCGTCCCGGAATCCGCCGGGGGAGCGGGGGCGAGCCAGGAGGACGCCTTCCGGCTGCTGATGGATCTCGCCGCCGTGGACGCCAACACCGCCCACCTGGTGCGCAGCCACCTCAGCTTCGTCCAGCACCTGCTGGCCCAGCCCGACCGCACCGTCCGCGACCGCTGGCTGCGGCGCGTGGCCGAGGGAGAGGTGGCCGGCAGCGCCCTGTCCGAGGGCCGCGACGCACCGCTCGGCGGGCTCGGGACCACCGTGGCCCCGGACGAGGCGGGGCAGTTGCTGATCAGCGGCAGCAAGTACTACACCACTGGCAGCATCTTCTCCACGTGGGCCTTGGCGAGCGTCCGGCTGGACCCCAGCGTGTCCCGCGCTGTCCGGCGCAAGGTCCTGCCCCGCCCCACCGGATCCCAGCGTGCCAGATTCCAGGACACGACGCCGGCCGCCGGCTCGGGCGGCCGGGGCGGCCCCCAGCGGGCCGACGTCGCGCTCGCCGTGGTGCGGGTGCGGCAACCGCGGATCACGGTGAAGGACGATTGGGACGGCTTCGGCCAGCGACTCACCGGGACGGGGACCATGGAGTTCCACGGGGCCGGCGTCGAGGAGCTGCTGGCGCTGCCGCCGGCCGACGGGCCGGTCCCGCTGCACCACGAGTCCACCCTGATGGCGTTGCTGGCTGGCATCGGACGGGCCGCGCTGCGCGACGGCGTGGAGCAGACCCGGCGGCGGAGACGCTCGCCGAACACCGGGGGCGGACTGACCCCGCGCGAGGACGACCAGCTGCTGGGGATCATCGGCGAGCTCTCCGCCCAGCAGGCCACCGCCGAGGAGCTCGTGCGCGCCGCCGGGCGGGACCTGGATGCGGCACTGGCACTCGCCGCCGTCGGGCTGGAGCAGCCGGAAGGCGACGGCGCCGCGGACGAGGCGATGCACCGCGCCGCCCTGACGGCCCACCGGGCTCATGTGATGGTGCCGAAGCTGGTGCTGGACACGTGCACGCGGATCTTCGACACGCTCGGTGCCTCCGCCACCAGCACGGACCTGCAGCTGGACCGGCACTGGCGCAACGCCCGGACCATCGCCAGCCACGATCCGGCCGTGTTCATGGCCCGGATGGTGGGCGATTGGGAGGTCAACGGGACGCGCACCGTGCCCTACCTCCAGACCGGCACCACCGACGAGGCCTGAAGCCGACCCATCCGCAGGGCCGTCGGCTCCGAACACCAGACAGCACCCGGCGGTCGAGCAGGCCACCGGACCGACCACCACCGGACCAACACCGGGCCAGCACAGGAGGAGCCATGCGGATGAAGAGACCACCCATATTGAGCGACGCCCCTGACAGGTAAGCCGATCCTGGCCCCTTGCCCGGTTAGGGTGGATCCATGACGAGCACTGCAGGCACCGGACCCGGCCGCAGTGCCGCGCGCGAGCGGAACGCCCACCTGGTGGGCCTGCTCCAGCGCAGTGCCACTGGAGACCAGGAGGCCTTTGCCGCGTTCTATGATGCCGTGGCCCCCTCGGCCTACGGCCTGGCGCGGAAGATCGTGCGTGACGCCGACCTCGCGGCCGACGTCACGCAGGAGGCCCTCGTGGACGTGTGGCGCTCCGCCGAGCGCTTCAACCCTGACCGCGGATCCGTGGTCGGGTGGGTCTGCTCGATCACCCACCGCCGGGCCGTCGACCTGATCCGTTCCACCCAGTCCGGCCGGGACCGGGAGGAACGGGCCGGAGTGGCCGGGTTCGAGCGGGACCGGGACGACGTTTCCGAGGCCGTGGAGTCGGCGGAGGACCGGGAGCGCGTGACGGAATGCCTCGGCACGCTGACCGGCCTGGAGTACGAGGCCGTGACGCAGGCCTACTACGGCGGGCTGACCTACCGGCAGGTCGCTGAACGACTCGGGGCCAAACTGGCCACCGTGAAATCCCGGATGCGCAGTGCGCTCCAACGACTACAGGACTGTTTGGGGGTGGGAGCATGACGAACGGAAACGAGAACGAGATCAAGAACGAGTTCGACGCGGAGTTGCTCGCCGCCTGGGCCCTGGACGCCGTGGACGAGGACGATCGCCGCGCCATCGAGCAGCAGCTCGGCTCAGACCCTGAGCTCCGTGCCCGGGCCGATGCCCTCAACAGCACCGTTGCCCGCCTGGCGGTGAGCACACCGGCCGAGCCTCCCGCCGACCTGCGGGACCGTGTCCTCTCGGCCGTGGCCGGGACCGGTCAGGACGCGCGGCCTGCCGCGGACGGCGACGCCTCGCCCGCAGCGGGATCCGGCACTACCGGCTCCGGCGTCGGCACCGAGCGAGCCGGCGTCGCCGATCTGGACGGCCACCGTGCCCGACGCCGGCCGACCGCGCGCCGCTGGTGGGTGGGGGCGGTCTCGGCCGCCGCGGCCGCCGCCGTCGCCGTGGCCGTGGTGGTGAGTCAGCCGTGGGCGCCCACGGGCGGCGTGACCGAGGGCGACCAGCTCACGGCGATCGAGCAGATCCTGCAGGTGGACGGGGCCGAACGGCTGGAGTCCCCGGTGACCGGCGGCGGTGAGGTCGAGGTGGCCCGCGCCCCGTCCGGTGAGACCGTGCTGGCCGCGCGGGGCCTGCCGGCTCCCGCCGAGGGCCGCGACTACCAGATGTGGACCATCCAGGGCGAGGCGGCGCCCCAGCCGGCCGGGTTGCTGGAGGTCCAGGATGGCCTCGCCCTCGTGCGGATGCAGGACGTTCCGGCGGACGCGGCGCTCGCCGTCACCGTGGAACCGGCCGGCGGGTCCGAGGCACCGACCACGGATCCGATCGTGGTCCTCGCCTCGAGCTGACACGCCGGGTGACTCCGCGTGAACCCCGGTTGGGGTCGCGACCGAAGGTGTGGTGGAATCGATGGGTACCCATCCAGAGCGGCTGAGAGATCTGGCTCGATGACGCCGCAGCAACCACCGGGCAACCGGACAGGTGCTACCGCCAGGACCGATGGAAGGAGCACCACCGTGTCTGTCCCCAGCAACGAGAACGCCCATGGATCGAACGATCTCCCGGAGGGCGTGCCCACCACCGCCACCGGCAAGCGCGAGATCCTCTTCAATGCCTTCGACATGAACTGCGTGGCCCACCAGTCACCGGGCCTGTGGCGCCACCCCGAGGACCGCGCCCGCGACTACAACACCCTGGGCTACTGGACCGGATTGGCCCAGACCCTGGAACGGGGCCTGTTCGACGGCCTGTTCATCGCCGACGTGCTCGGGCCCTATGACGTCTACGGGGCCTCGGACGAGGCCACGCTCAAGGCCGGCACCCAGGTCCCGGTCAACGACCCGATGCTCGTGGTCCCGCCGATGGCGGCCGTCACGAAGAACCTGACCTTCGGGGTCACCGCCGGCACCGCCTACGAGCACCCCTACCCGTTCGCCCGCCGCCTGGCCACCCTGGACCACCTGACCGAGGGCCGCGTGGGCTGGAACGTGGTGACCGGCTACCTGCCCTCCGCCGCCATCAACATGGGCCAGGAAGACCAGATGGAGCACGACGAGCGGTACAACCACGCCGACGAATACCTCGATGTGGTGTACAAGCTCCTCGAGAGCTCCTGGGAGGACGACGCGGTCGTCAACGACAAGGAGTCCGGGGTCTTCATCGACCCGTCCAAGGTCCACCGGATCGAACACGAGGGCACCTACTTCAAGACCCCCGGCATCGCCTTCACCGAGCCCAGCCCGCAGCGCACCCCGGTGATCTACCAGGCCGGCGCCTCCACCCGCGGCCGGGCCTTCGCCGGCAAGCACGCCGAGGCCGTGTTCATCAACTCGCCCACGGATGACCTGATCAAGGGCACCACCGCGAAGATCCGCCAGGCGTTGGTCGAGGCCGGGCGCGATCCCTACGACGTCCGCGTGATGTCCATGCAGACCATCGTCACCGGCGCCACCGACGAGGAGGCCCAGGCCAAGTACCAAGACCTGCTGCAGTACATCGACGTGGAGGGTGGCCTCGTGCTGATGTCCGGCTGGATGGGCATCAACCTGGCCGAGTTCGAGCTCGACGAGCCGATTGGGGACGTGAAGTCCAACGCGATCCAGTCCGCCGTGGAGACCTTCAAGAAGGCCTCCGGCGACGACTCGATCGAGTGGACCGTCCGCAAGCTCGCGGAGTGGTGCGGCGTGGGCGGCTTCGGCCCGGTCATCATCGGTTCCGGTGAGACTGTGGCCCGGGAACTGGCGCGAATCCAGGACGAGACCGACGTGGACGGCTTCAACCTCGCCTACCACATCACCCCGGGCACCTTCGAGGATGTCGTCGAGTATGTGGTCCCGGAGCTGCAGCAGCTCGGTCGCTACAAGACCGAGTACGCCGAGGGCACCATGCGCCACAAACTCTTCGGGCGTGGCGACCACCTGCCGCAGAACCACTACGGCTCCGGGTTCGCACTGCGGAACCGCGCGCACGCCTGAGGCTGCGGGCCGGCGTCGGGCCGATTGTCAGCCCGGGACCGTGGCGGCAACCGGGTATGCAGGAACCCCGGCCCCCTGAAGCGGGGACCGGGGTTCCGGTGCGTGGTGGGACGGTGCCGGATCAGTAGCGTCCGGGTCCGCCGCCCTCGGTCTCGAGGGACTGGGACGGATCGGAGACCACGTCTCCGGAGGCGTCCTTGACGTTGGTGTTCCCGCTCGAGGCATTCGCATCGGAGCCGGTCGCCGGGGTGTCGGAATCCTTGGTGACGGACTGGTCACCGGAGGCGTGCTTGCCGGCGGACTTGTCTGCGGCATCGGAGGCCTTGTCCGCCAGCCCCTGGGCGGCGTTGGCCCCCTTCTCGGTGGCCGAGTGGGCGGCGGCGTTGGCCTTGTCCGCCTTCTCCGCCAGGTTCGGCGCCTTGTCCTTCAGGGCGTCCGTGGCCTTGTCCGCCAGGCCAGCCGCCTTGTCCGCCATCACGGGGGCCTGGTCCTTGACGGCACTGGTGGCCTTCTGGGTGGCCTTCTGCACCTGGTCCTGGGTCTTCGGGTCGTTCCAGAAGCTCTGCGCGTTCTTGGCGAACTTGTCGAGGTTCTTTCGTCCTTCGCGACTGCCCAGGAGATATCCGAGGGCCGCGCCGATGCCGAGGGTGATCAATCGTTTCATGTCGTCTCCTTTGTGGCGTCTGCCCGTGGCGGGGTGACCGCTCGGGTATGTCCCGAGTCTTCACCGCGGGCGGAGCCAGGTCAATCGGTGCACAGCCGGGCACCGGGGGATTCACAGCCTTTCCTCAGGCATGGTGCCGACAACAGCGGCAGTCGGCGCAGTCCTAGGGCTCCGTGGCACACTGTCCCCAGCGAAGGAGGGGGCATGCTGATTCTCAGCTCCGAACAGGTGGCGCGGATGCGGTTGATCTCCCAGGGGCTGATCGATCCGCTGCCCACTGCCGCCGAGGCGGCGCGATGGCTGACGTGCACCCAGGGCCAGGACTACCCGGGCTCCACCGTGTCCCTGGCCCTGCGCAGCGTGGACCGCTCCACCGCAGCGGTCCGCGAGGTCTACGATGCGGGGAGCATCGTCCGGTCCTGGCCGATGCGCGGCACCCTGTTCGCCGTGGCGGCCGAGGACCTCGGCTGGATCCTGGACCTCACTGCGGGCCAGACGTTGAAGGCGAGCGAACGGCGCCGCCGGGAGCTCGGTCTGGACGCGGACGTGCTCGACCGGGCCGAGTCAGCCGCCCTTCAAGCCCTGGCAGGTCCGGGACTGACCCGTTCGGAGCTCCTGGACCGGTTCACCCAGGAGGGCTTGTCAGTGGATGAGGGACGCGGGTACCACCTGATCTTCTTCCTCGCCCTGCGCGGGGTGCTGTGTTTCGGCCCCACCGAGGGGCGGGAACAACGCATCGTCCTGGCCACGGAGTGGATCGCCTCCGGTCAAGCCTCTGGTCGAATGCGTGGCCGGACGCCAGGCCGGAAGCCGGGCCGGGAGGACGGCGTCCGCGAACTGCTGCTGCGTTACCTGCGCTCCCACGGCCCGGCCACCGTGGAGGACTTCTGCTGGTGGTCCAAGATCGGCAAGACCCAGGCCCGGGCTGCACTGGCGGACCTTCAGCCGGACCTGCTGCCCGCGGACGTGGACGGGCGGAAGCACTGGATGGTCCCGGACCTGCCGGACCGGCACGCAGAGCGGGCCCGGGCCACCGCCGCGCCGGTCCTGCTGCCCGGGTTCGATGAGATCGTCCTCGGCTACCAGGACCGTTCCGCGGTGCTGACGAGGGATGAGGAGACGCTCGTGGTCCCCGGACGCAATGGGGTGTTCAAGGGCACGGTGCTGCATCGCGGCCACGCCGTGGGGACCTGGAAGAGGTCCACCCGGCGCGGCCAGCCTGTCGAGGTCACGGCGTTCGGAGAGCTGCCCGGCCCGGTGGCCAGGGCGGTCCCCCGTCTCAGCGCCGCGCTGCCGGCCTGACGCCGTCGGGCACCGGTCGGCACCGGTCAGGACGACCGGTCGGACACCGCGGGCCCCGGCCGGAAGAACCGGCCGGGGCCCGCGCGTCGGGAAAAGGGCGCTCAGCCCCGCGGGGTGGCGACCTCGGCCACGGCCGCGGCCACCCGGAGGGAGACCTCCGGGTCGAAGACCGAGGGGATGATGAAGCTCGGGTTCAGCTCCTCGTCCGTGATGGTCCCCGCGATGGCCTCGGCGGCGACGACCAGCATCTCGTCGGTGATGTCCGAGGCCCCGGCGTCCAGCAGGCCGCGGAAGAAGCCGGGGAAGGCCAGCACGTTGTTGATCTGGTTCGGGAAGTCCGAGCGGCCGGTGGCCACGATCGCGGCGTGCTTCGACGCGATGGCCGGGTGCACCTCCGGATCCGGGTTGGACATGGCGAACACGATCGAGTCCTCATTCATGGCTGCCACATCGGCCTCGTCCAGCAGGTCCGGGGCGGAGACGCCGATGAACACGTCGCGACCGACCACAGCCTCCTTGAGGGAGCCGGAGAATCCCTCCTCATTCGTGTTGTCCGCGAGCCACTGGCGGTTGGCGTCGGCATGCTGGGAGCCGCGCTCGATGATCCCGGCCCGGCCGGCGGCCACGATGTGGCGGGCCCCGGAGGCCTTCAGGAGCCGGATGATGGCGGTGCCGGCCGCGCCGACCCCGGCGACGGCGATCTTGACGTCCTCGATCTTCTTGCCGGTGAGCTTCAGGGCGTTGGTGAGGGCTGCCTGGACCACGATCGCGGTGCCGTGCTGGTCATCATGGAACACGGGGATGTCCAGTTCCTCGCGCAGCCGGGCCTCGATCTCGAAGCAGCGCGGGGCGGAGATGTCCTCGAGGTTGATGCCGCCATAGGCCGGGGCGATGGCCTTGACGATGCTGATGATCTCCTCGGTGTCCTTGGTGTCCAGCGCCACCGGCCAGGCATCCACGCCGGCGAACTGCTTGAACAGGGCCGCCTTGCCCTCCATGACGGGCATGGCGGCCTCGGGGCCGATGTCCCCCAGGCCGAGGACGGCGGTCCCGTCCGTCACCACGGCCACCGTGTTCTTCTTGATGGTGTACAGGCGGGCCAGCTCCTTGTCCTCCGCGATCGCTTTGCAGACGCGGGCCACGCCCGGGGTGTAGGCCCGGGAGAGATCGTCCCGGGTGCGCAGCGGCACGCGCAGGGTGGTCTCGATCTTGCCGCCCTCGTGCAGCTGGAAGGTCTGGTCCGTGACCTCATGGACGGTGATGCCCTCGAGGGCGTCCACGGCCTCGCGGACGCGATCGGCATGGGCCGCGTCCACCGTGTCACAGCCGACGGCCACGGTCATGAACCGGTGGTGCGACTCGATCACGTCCAGGCCGGTCACGGCGGCACCGGTGCCGGCCACGGCCGTGGCGATGTCAGAGGTCGCGGTGAAGGAGACGGGGGTCTCGACGCGCAGGGAAATGGAATAGCCGGGGCTGGGTGCTGCCATGGGGATGCTCCTTGGAATCGGGATCCGAACGGTTGCTGGACGGGTCGCCAACATCGCGGCCGCAGCGGCACGGCCGGCAAGATACAGAGTGTAGCGGCGGACGGCTTCTACCCCGCAGTACGCGGCGTAATGTTCGCCCTCGTCCGCAGGTTCAGGACGTCACGGTGAGGTGGCCGACGCGGCGTGGCGCCGACGGTGGAACTGGTGGATTCCCTCGAGCAGGACGCAGGCGACCGCACCGATCGTCACGGCGGCGAGGGCCAGGTCCACTGGCGGGATCTCGAACTGGTGGAACTCCCGGGACGCGGGGATCAGGAGCACGAGCAGCAGCAGGGCGTACATCGCGGCCACGAGGAACAGCTTCCACTTCGTCAGGGGCCGGGAGATGAGGTTCAGCACCCACAGGCCCATGAGCGTCAGGGTGATCACGGAGGCGGTCTGCACCTGTTGCAGGGACACCTCTCCCACGGCGCCGGCCGGCCCCGTGGCGTCGCCCGAGAAGCCGGCGAACCAGCGCGCGTACCCATTGACGGCCAGCAGCCCGGCGAGGATGACGAGGCCGGAGGGGATCGCGAACCGCAGGGCGCGTCCGAGGAACCCGGGGACGTAACGGCGCTGGTTCGGCACCAGGGCCAGGAAGAAGGTCGGCAGGCCGATCATGAGGAAATCGACGGTGGAGGCCTGGCGCGGCAGCAGCGGGTACTGCCACGCCAGCAGGGAGAAGACCACACCGAACAGCACGGCATAGGCCGTCTTCGTCAGGTACATGTGCGCCAGCTGCTCCATGTTGGCGATGACTTGCCGGCCCTCTGCCAGCACCGAGGGCAGGCGGGAGAACCTGCTGTCCAGCAGCACCATGCGGGAGACCGCCTTGGTGGCCGGCGCCCCGTTGCCCATCGCGATCCCCAGGTCCGCCGTCTTCAGGGCCAGGGCATCGTTGATGCCGTCCCCGGTCATGGCCACCACGTGGCCGTCCTGCTGCAGAGCGGTGACCATCCCCTTCTTCTGCTCGGGGGAGACCCGGCCGAAGACGGAGTGCTCTTGCAGCACCACCCGGCGCTCCTCCGGATCGGAGGGCAGGTTCCGGGCGTCATAACCGTCCCCCTGGACGTCCATGCCGACCTCGCGGGCCACCGCTGCGACGGTCCGGGGATGGTCACCGGAGATGACCTTCAGCTCGACGTCCTGCGCGCGGAAGTACTCGAGGGTCTCACGGGCGTCATCGCGCACCTTTTCGCGGAAGGTCAGCAGAGCCACGGCCTCCAGCGCGGGCGGCAGGTCCCGGCCCGTATCAAACCAGTTCCCGATGCCGGCCGGTTCCGTGGAGCGGCACAGCACCATGGTGCGCAGCCCGCGGCTGGTGGTCTCATCGCACAGCGCCTCGATGTGCGCGCGCCGGTCCGCCTCGAGGCCGCTGCCGGACGCCGGGAGCAGGACCTCCGGGGCACCCAGGACCCAGGCCCCGTGCACCGCATCGCCGGGCGGGACATCCCCGCCGGCGCCGGTGTCGGCGTCGCGCAGGGGTGCGGGGCCGAAGGCCACGGCGGACCAGCGCCGCTCCGAGGCGAAGGCCACCTGGTCCGTGGGTGCCACGGTGGGCAGCGTGGGGTAGGCCTCCGCGAGGGCCAGGGCGGTGGGGTTGGCGTTCGCGTCGGCGCCGAACCAGCCCAGGACCAGTGCCCCGGCGGAACGGAGATCGGTCAGGCCGGCTGGGCCGGGGGTGAGGTCTGTGGAGCCGTCGAAGACGATCCGCCCCTCGGTGAGGGTGCCCGTCTTGTCCAGGCACACAGTGTCCACCCGGGCCAGGATCTCGACCGCCGGCTGCTCCTGGATGAGCACCTCCTGACGGGCCAGCTTGAGGGCGGCCACCGCGAAGGAGATGGTGGTCATCAGGGCCAGGCCCTGTGGGATCATCGAGGTGATCGCGGCGACGGAGGCGACCACGGCTGGTTCGATCGCGTCCTGCTCCAGGGCACGTGTCCAGCCGCCCACGGCCTGGACCTGTCCGTTGACGATCAGCGCGGCGATGGGCACCAGCGCGATCGTCAGCCAGGTGGCCACCGTGTCCAGCGCGCCACGGAGCTCGGAGGGGATCTTGGAGAACCGGCGGGCCTCGGTGGCCAGTCGCGAGGCATGGGAGTCCGGCCCGACGGCCGTGACCCGGAACAGGCCCGTCCCGGAGAGGACGGCGGAGCCGGAGAGCACGGCATCACCGGGGCGTTTGCCCACCGCGTCGGCCTCGCCGGTGAGCAGGGACTCGTCGATGTCCAGGCCGTCGGAGGACAGCACCACCCCGTCCGCGGGGACCTGGTCGCCGCGGCGCAGCACCACGGCGTCGTCCAGCACGATCTCCTCGAGCCGCACGGGGTGCTCGGTGCCGTCGCGGAGCACGTGGGCGGCGTCCTGGTGGAGCAGGGCGATGGCATCGAGCTTGCGCTTGGCCGAGTACTCCTGGATCACGCCGATGACCACATTGGCCACGGCGGCCAGGCAGAACACGAGGTCGAACCAGCGGCCCAGCACGATGATGGCCACGGCACAGGTGGCGATCGCCAGGTTGAACAGTGTCAGGATGTGGACGCGCAGGATGGTCCAGATGGACCGGGAGGTGTCCCGCGGCTGACGGTTGACGAGCCCCTTCTCCTCGCGTTCGGCGACGGCGGCCGGTGCCAGGCCGCGCACGGTGAGCACAGCGTCCCGGGGTCGGGGGAGCGGGGCATGGCCCCGCCGGTGCAGGTGCAGGTGGCGCTGGTGGTCCGGATGCTCCGGATCGTCCGGGATCCCTGCTCCGTGGCTCGCCTGCTCGGTGGTGGACTCCACCATGCTCATGATTCTCCCCTGGGCAGCACAGGGCAACGGACGCCGATACCAGCGTCAGGCCCTGCCGATGTGATCCGGCGTGATTCCCCGGAACCCGTTCAACCTACTGCGCCGCCCGAGGACGAACATCCCACCTGGGGACTATTCCGGGTCGACTCCGGGTCCATCTCAGGGGTGGCTCCGGGAGGAGCCGGGGCCACGGTTCGTTCCAGCCGGTGTCCGGAACTGCGTACCGTGGTGCCATGGCACACAACAACGATCCGGCGACCATCCGCAGGCTGTTGACGAACCGTGGGGCCCGCTGGGCCGTCGTCGGGCTCACGCCCAATCCGCGCCGCGCCGCCGTCGGGGTGGCGAAGTTCCTGCGGGACGAGCAGGGCATGGAGATCATCCCGGTCAATCTCGGCGCGCAGGAGGTCCACGGAGAACAGGGATACCGGGCGCTGGCGAACATCCCCGGCACGGTCGACGTGGTCGACTGCTTCGTGAACTCGCAGAAGGTCGGGGGGATCGTGGACCAGGCCATCGAGGTCGGGGCGAAGGCGGTCTGGCTCCAACTCGGGGTGATCGATGAGGCGGCGGCCCAGCGCGCGGCGGACGCCGGACTGGACGTGGTCATGGACACCTGCCCGGTGATCGAGGTCCGGAGGGATCCGTCCCTGCGGAGCTGAGTGCTAACGCTGTCCACCGGGCTGGATAGGCTGGGCCCATGATCTTCATCGTGGTCAAGTACCAAGTCAAGCCCGAATACACCGACACCTTCCTGGACTCGGTCGCCGAGTTCACGTCCGCTACCCGCGCCGAGGAGGGCAATCTCTGGTTCGAGTGGTCCCGCAGCGTGGAGGACCCGAACGGGTTCGTCCTCGTCGAGGCCTTCAAGGATGGGGCTGGAGAGGCCCACGTCACCTCCGAGCATTTCGCTGCTGGGCTGGAGTCCATGCGTCCGCTCCTGGCAGCCACCCCCCAGATCGTCAGCCGTCAGATCGAGGGCGAGGGCTGGGACGAGATGGGCGAGCTGCAGGTCGCCTGACCGGCCCCGGTGAGGGCGCCTGGTAGTTCTCCCCTGCCAGCACCGATGCGACGGCTGGGGACCGGAGACGGACAACAGCGGTTCTGCCACACTGGGGCCCATGCCCATTCAGCACATTGCCGCAGCCGCCGACTGGGAGCGGGCGGTGGACGTCGGCTTCTATGACCGGTCCACCCGCGGTGCCTCTATCGAGAAGGTCGGTTTCCTCCACGCCAGTGCCGGTCCGCGCCAGGTCGCCCTGGTCCTGGACGCCGTCTATGCCGACGTCACCGAGCCGCTGGTCCTGCTGACCATGCATGAGGAGACCCTGCACGGGGCCGGTCTGCGGGTGGTTCTCGAGCCCGGTGTACCCGCGGACCCCGGCGGGGAGTGGTTCCCCCACGTCTATGGCGGGCCGATCCCGGTGGGTGCGGTGGCCGGCGTCGAGCAGATCGACCGGCCCCAGTCGCGAGCCGTGCAGGACCGCGTGGTCACGGGCAGCACCACAGGCGTGCCCACGGGTGAGCCCACGAGTGATTCCGTGAGCGAGCCCTCGGGGGCGGACGCGGGGGCGGGCGCAGGGTCGGATACCGCCGCCAACTCCCTCATCGAGGCGCACCTGTCCCGGGCCATCGATCTGGCCGCGTCCAATGCCGCCACGAACGGCGGTCCCTTCGGCGCGCTCGTGGTGTCCGCGGACGGCCAGGTCTTCCAGGGGACCAACCGGGTCACCGTCACCAACGACCCGACGGCCCATGCCGAGGTGGAGGCCATCCGGTCTGCCGGGCTCGGGCTGGGGACCTTCGACCTGAGTGGGGCCGTGCTCTACGCGAGCTGCGAGCCGTGCCCCATGTGCCTGGGCGCCGCCCTGTGGTCCCGCATCACCCGGGTGGTGTTCGCGGCGGACCGTCATGACGCTGCTGCGGCCGGCTTCGACGACGCCGCGTTCTACGAGTACTTCGAGGCACCGGGCCGCCGGGACGCCATGCCCGTGGTCCACCACCCCACGGACCGTGCCGCCGCGCCCTTCGAGGCGTGGCGGGCCAACGAGTCCCGCACCGCCTACTGACCTGTGCATGCAAACGCACACATTGATGTTGGAAGAAGCCCGTGACATAATGGAACCCTGATCGTGAGACGCTTTGGGTCACCGAGGTGCATCGATCGGAAGCAAAGGGCCCGCACTGCGGGTCCTTTGGCATTTCTGGCTTGGGTTATCCCCACGTTTGTCGGTAAGTGCGGACGTGGGGCGCTATCTGCTCATCAAGAATCTTCAAAAGCGCCTCGTCACCGCGAGAACGGGGCTTTTTCAGAGCCGCGCGACGCGAACGATTGAGGGCATAAGCAACGAGGTCGCTCAACTGAACGCCTCTATTCTCAGTTGAAACAGCGAAGTGGACGGTGTCGATAATCCTGTCCAAGATGACCTTGTGCCCGATGCCGCCCCCGTCGCGCTGCATGTTTTGTATCAGTTCGAACTGGAATGCACGATGTTCATCAGTCTCATCGGCGACCAAGAGAGCTCGCGACAGCATGGGGTCGCCGGTGGAACGCAAATAGTACTCGAGCTTTTCGACGAGGAACTGGAACGAGAGCACGTGCGGCGAGCGGTCTGCATCCACTTCGCCATAGCGGAGGGCGAGTTTCTGCTTGTCAATGCTTGAATGCGCGACGACGCATTCAAATGTCCCCAAGAGTCCGACCGCCTCGCGATACAGGTCAACGCGTTGCTCCGGCGACAACTTTTCCCAGCCCTCCGCTCCTCGAAACAATGCGGCTCCATGCAACTCGGTACTGGCTGCGACACCGCTCGAAGCCACCAGGCTGTCCAAAGCCTTGGCTAGCGCATTGACGTGAACCTCTGGTACCAAGACGGCTGCCATGAAGTGGAACGGTTGGTCTGGATCGTCGAGCTTGCGGCCCGTGTTTCCGCTTTCATCAAGGTAAGCCAGGTACATGAAAACTTCAGCCGAAGTACTTCGGCATGGTGCCGGCCCAGGCGGCGCGCAGCTCCTCGATCGGCAGGGTGAACTGGCCCTGCACCTCGAGGGAACCGGAGGCCACGTCCACCACGCCGATGCGGGCCACCGGGAAGCGGCGGGCCGTGGTCATGTCCTTGAACCGGACCTCCTCGGTGCGCGGCACGGCCACCAGGGCGCGGGCCTGCGACTCGGAGAACAGGGCGGTGAAGGCGTCCACGCCGTCGCGGCGCTGGATCTCGTCGAGGGAGACCCTCGCACCCACGCCGAAGCGCAGCACCATCTCGGACAGTGCGGCGGCGAGCCCGCCCTCGGAGAGGTCGTGGGCGGCGTCGATCATGCCGTCCCGGGAGGCGTTGATGAGCAGGTCTCCGAGCAGCTTCTCCGCGGCCAGGTCCACCTGCGGCGGCACGCCGCCCAGGTGCCCGCGCAGGTTCGCGAACTCGGAGCCGTCCAGCTCGTCCCGGGTCACACCCATGAGGTAGACCGCCTGGCCGTCCGCCTCCGCGTGGAAGCCGGAGGGGGTGCGCCGGCCCACGTCATCGAACTTGCCGAGCGTGGCCACCACGGGGGTCGGGTGGATCGGATTGGCGCCGGTCTGGTTGTACAGGGAGACATTGCCACCGGTCACGGGGATGCCGAGCTCGAGGCAGGCGTCCGAGAGTCCCCGGATGCCCTCCGCAAGCTGCCACATGACCTCCGGGTCCTCGGGGGATCCGTAGTTCAGGCAGTCGGAGACGGCCATCGGGATGGCACCGGAGGTGGCCACGTTGCGGTAGGACTCCGCCAGGGCGAGCTGCGCGCCGGCGTAGGGGTCCAGGAAGGCGTAGCGGCCGTTGGCGTCGGTGGCCACGGCCACGCCCAGTCCGGTCTCCTCGTCCACACGGATCACGCCGGCGTCATCCGGGGCCGCCAGGGCGGTGTTGCCGCCCACGTAGCGGTCGTACTGGCTGGTGATCCAGGACTTGTCACACATGTTCGGGCTGGCCATCAGCTCCAGGACCGTGGCGCGGAGCGCCTCGCCCGACGCCGGCAGGTCGGCTCCCGCTGCCGACTCGCGGAAGCGGTCGGCCTCCAGGGCGTCCTGCCCGGCGGGGCGGTGGTACGGGCGGTCGTAGACGGGGCCGTCATGGGCCACGGTCTTCGGGTCCACGTCCACGATGGTCTCGCCGTCCCAGGTGATGATGAGGCGGTTGGTGTCCGTGACCTCGCCGAGCCAGGAGTACTCGACTCCCCACGTGGCCATGACGGCTTCGAAGGCCTCCACGTTGTCCGGTTTCACCACGGCCATCATGCGTTCCTGGGACTCGGACATGAGGATCTCACCCGGGGTCAGGGTGGGGTCCCGGAGCAGGACGTCGGTCAGCTCGACCTGCATGCCGCCCTCGCCGTTGGAGGCCAGCTCGGAGGTGGCGCAGGAGATCCCGGCGGCGCCGAGGTCCTGGATGCCCTCCACCAGGGAGGACTTGAACAGCTCGAGGCAGCACTCGATGAGCACCTTCTCGGCGAACGGGTCGCCCACCTGCACCGCGGGGCGCTTGGAGGGCTTGGTGTCGTCGAAGGACTCGGAGGCCAGCACGGAGGCACCACCGATCCCGTCACCGCCGGTGCGGGCCCCGAACAGGACGATCCTGTTGCCCACACCGGAGGCGTTGGCCAGGCGCAGGTCCTCGTGGCGGAGCACGCCCACCGCGAGGGCGTTGACGAGCGGGTTGCCCTGGTAGATCGGGTCGAACACGGTCTCGCCGCCGATGTTCGGCAGGCCCAGGGAGTTGCCGTAGCCGCCGATCCCGGCGACCACGCCGTGCACCACGCGCTGGGAGTCCTCGTGGTCGATGGCCCCGAAGCGCAGCGGATCCATGACGGCCACCGGGCGGGCGCCCATGGAGATGATGTCCCGGACTATGCCGCCGATGCCGGTGGCCGCGCCCTGGTAGGGCTCCACGAAGGAGGGGGAGTTGTGGGACTCGATCTTGAAGGTCACCGCCCAGCCGTCACCCAGGTTGGTCACGCCGGCGTTCTCGCCGATGCCGACCATCAGGTCCTTCTTCATGTCCTCGGTGAGCTTGTCCCCGAACTGGCGCAGGTGCACCTTGGTGGACTTGTAGGAGCAGTGCTCGGACCACATGACCGAGTACATGGCCAGCTCGGCGGCGGTGGGCCGGCGGCCGAGGATCTTCACGACCTCGTCGAACTCGTTCTGCTTCAGGCCGAGCTCGGCCCAGGGCAGTTCGGTGTCCGGGGTGGTGGCGGCGTGCTCCACTGTGTCGATGTTGAACTGCCGTGCGTCTGCCGGCGGGGTGTTCTGGGTACCAGTGGTCACTGGGCGCCTCCTGCGATCGATGCCACCACGGACGTGAAGATGCCGAGCCCGTCCGTGCCCAGGCGCATGCCTGCGGCGGAGTCCGGGCCGAAGCCTGGCTCCACGGCGTGCTCCGGGTGCGGCATGAGGCCCACCACGTTGCCGGCGGCATTGGTGATGCCGGCGATGTCCCGGCGGGAGCCGTTGGGGTTGCCGCCGACGTAGCGGAAGGTCACCAGGCCCTCGCCTTCGAGGCGGTCCAGGGTCTTCTCATCGGCCACGTACTGGCCGTCCTGGTTCTTCAGCGGCACGGTGATCTCCTCACCGGCGGTGAACTCCCGGGTCCAGGCGGTCGCGTTGTTCTCCACGCGCAGCACCTGGTCCTGGCAGAGGAACTTCAGGTTCTCATTCTTGATCATCGAGCCGGGCAGCAGGTGCGACTCGGTGAGGATCTGGAAGCCGTTGCAGATGCCGAGTACCGGCAGGCCGGCGGCCGAACCGCCCAGGGTGCCCGAGCCGGCGTCGTTCCCGGCCGTGCCTCCGGCGGCGGAGATGATGGCGTCCATCAGGGGGGCGAAGCGGGCGATGGCCCCGGCGCGCAGGTAGTCGCCGTAGGAGAAGCCGCCGGGGATGATCACGGCGTCCAGGCCGGACAGGGCCTGCGCGCCCTCGGGCTCGGCGTGCCAGAGGGCCACGGCCTCGCCGCCGGCCAGTCGCACGGCGCGCGCGGCGTCGCGGTCGTCCAGGGTACCGGGGAAGGTCACCACGCCGATGCGCGCCCCGGTGAGGATGGGCCCGGCGGTGGAGAAGTCCCCGATGAGCGGCAGCTCGGTATTCTGCGCGGTCATCAGGCGCTCTGGCTCTCGTTCTGGGCCGACTCGGTCAGCACGGCGACGTTGACCACGTCCTCGATGACCGGGTTGGACAGCAGTTCTTCAGCGGCCTTCCGGGCCTGGGCGAGGACGTCTTCGGTGACCTCGCCGTCCACAGTCAGTTCGAAGCGGCGGCCTTGGCGGACCGATGCGAATCCGGTGAAACCGAGGCGGGGCAGGGCCCCGGCGATGGCCTTGCCCTGCGGGTCAAGGATCTCGGGCTTGGGCATGACGTCGACGACGATCGTGGGCATGGAGGACTCCCGGTGGTATGCGTGAGGGCTTGGTCCAGTCTAGCCGTGACCGGCCGGCCCGATCGGCCTACGCTGAAACGATGAACACGTCCGAGAACCCTCCCGCGGATCACGCCGCCGGCCAAGCCTCCGCAGCGCGCCGGTGCCCCTGCGGCGGCGGTGACGTCTACGGTGCCTGTTGCGGTCGCCTGCACGGGAGGTTCGCTGCGGACGGCACCCTGGCCGCCCCCACCGCCGAGGCCCTGATGCGCTCCCGGTACTCGGCGTTCGCCCTCGCGGCCACGGGAGACCTGGTGCAGGCCGAGGAGTACCTGTTGGCGACGTGGGCGCCCGAGACGCGGCCGGCGCAGCTGGCCCTGGACGGGCCGGCAGACGAATCGGGCGACGACGTCCGCTGGCTGCGCCTGGACGTCGAGTCCACGTCCGGCGGCGGCCCCTTCGACGACGCCGGCACGGTCACCTTCACCGCCCACTTCCGGACCCCGGCCGGCCGGCACACCCAGCACGAGACCTCGCGCTTCGTGCGCCGCCAGGGCACCTGGCTCTACCGCGACGGCGAGGTCTCCGCGGCCCCACGTTGAGTCTGGAGGGATTCACCGATTTCGCCCGTCTGGGCGTGAATCCCTCCAGACTCAACGGTTGGGTTGGGTTGGGTTGGGTTGGGTTGAGTTGGGGTGGGGCGGGCCGTCAGTTGTAGATGCCGATGGCGCCGAAGAGCACGCCCGAGGCCAGCATGACCAGCGCGACGATGCAGGCCCGCCAGAGCACCTTCTTGTGGTGGTCGCCCAGGTCCACCTTGGCCATGGAGACCAGCAACAGGATCGCCGGGACGAGCGGCGACTGCATGTGCACCGGCTGACCCGTGATGGAGGCCCGCGCCATGTCCACGGCGGGGATCCCGTAGTGGGCACCGGTCTCGGCCAGTACGGGCAGGATGCCGAAGTAGAAGGCGTCGTTGCTCATGAAGAACGTGGCCGGGATGGAGATGATCCCGGTCAGCACGGCGAGGATCGGGCCCATCGAGTCCGGGATGACGTCCACGAGCCACTGGGACATCGCGTCCACCATGCCGGTGCCGGTCAGCACACCGGTCAGCACGGCGGCGGCGAACACCATGGAGACCACGGCGACGATCGAGGAGGAGTGGTTGCCCAGCACCTCGGCCTGCTTCTTGACGTTCGGGAAGTTCACCAGCAGGGCGATCGCGGTGCCGATCATGAACAGGTAGGCCAGCGGCAGGATGTCCGCCACGAGCAGCACCATGATGGCCACGGTGAGCACGAGGTTGAACACGAACAGCTTGGGCCGCAGGGTGTCCCGGTTCGGGTCCAGCGCGGTATCGGACATGTCCGGCCCGGTAGCAGGCTCGGCGCTCTCGGTGCGTTCCAGGAGCCCGACGCCGGCCCCGGTGCCTGAGGTGCCCGGCGTCCCGCTGGGCACCGGGTCGCCGGAGGGGCGCGAGCCGCCCGTTCCGCGGCCTGAATCGCCGCGGCCGGACTGGTCGTGACCGGGACCGCTGTCGGTGGTGCTTTCACCGCCGGAGGTGACCGAGCCGGCGTCGAACCTCTGCTCGGGACGGCCCCAACGGGCCGGGTCCTCACGGCGCAGGCGGCGGCGCTCGGCCAGGCCCAGGAACCAGGCGAACGTGAAGACCACGGCGAGGCCCACGATCATCGAAGGGATCATCGGGACGAAGATGTCCGCGGCGTCCACGTTCAGGGCGGCGGCGGCGCGTACGGTCGGGCCGCCCCACGGGACGATGTTCAGGGTGCCGTTGGTCAGGCCGGCCACGCAGGTCAGCACCACGGGGCTCAGGCCCAGGCGGTGGTAGACCGGCAGCAGGGCGGCGGTGACCACGATGAAGGTGGTGGAACCGTCCCCATCGAGGGAGATGACGGCGGTCAGCAGGGCGGTGCCCATGACCACCTTGGCCGGATCGTGGCCGACCACCCGGACGATCCAGTTGACCAGCTTGTCGAAGAGGCCGACGTCGATCATGATGCCGAAATAGGCGATGGCGAACATCAGCAGCGCGGCGGTGGGGGCCATCTGGCCGACGGCCTCGAGGATCATGTCCCCCAGGCCGAGCCCGGCGCCGGTGAACAGGCCGAAGATCGTGGGGACGAGGATCAGTGCCAACAAGGGCGTCATCCGCTTCGTCATGATGAGGGCCATGAAGGTGGCCACCATCGCGAAGCCCAGCAGGACGAGCATGGGTTCTCCTGGTTCGAGAGGGGTGCCGGCTTTCACCGAGGCATGTGACGGGGACCACGGGGGTCCGCAGATTGCAGTCACCCTACGGTGACCCGGACCACGGAAAGCGGTTGTGCTCGCAAGTGGGCGAAGAACCCGTTCGGCGCATTGTGTGCATTGTGCTCACCGAAGTCCGGCGCGTCTGCCGCGAGCCGCCGGACCCTAGACTGACGGGCATGCAGCATCAGCGGGCCGTCCGGGGAACCTTCTCCGGGCGCATGACGGCCCTGGTGCTCGCCGCCGTGGCCGGTACGCTGGTGATCTGCCTGCTGGCCATCGTGTGGCTGACGGCCCAGCGCATCCACGACCAGGCCGAACAGCAGGCCCTCGGCATCGCGCGGTCCGTCGCCTCCATCCCGGACGTCCGTGAACTGGTCGCCGCTCAGGCGGAGCTCGAGACCCTGGACCCGGTGCAGCTCGCCGACGGCCCCCTGCAGGCCACCCTCGAGGGGGTGCGCGAGAGGACCGGAGCCCTGTTCGTCATCGCCACCGAGGACCGCGGGCTGCGGCTGGTCCACCCCAACCCTGACCTCATCGGTCAGCGGGTCAGCACCGATCCGGTGGCGCTGCGCGGGGTGGAGGACACCTCGACCGAACGCGGCACCTTGGGTGAGTCGGTGCGGGCCAAGGTGCCTGTCTGGTCCGCCGACGGAGAGCGCGTGGTGGGGGAGATCAGCGTGGGCGTCGGAGTGGCCGCCGTCGCCGCAGACGTGCGCCAGGCCGCGGTGTCCGTGGCCGTCGTCGGGGTGGTGGGGCTCGGCCTCGCCCTGTTGTCCGCCGTGTACCTCAAGCGCCGGCTCCGGCGCCTGACCCTGGGGTTGGAACCGGACGAGATCGCCGCCTCCGCGCGGGACCAGGCGGCCGTGCTCTACGGGGTGCAGGACGGGGTGATCGGCGTCAGTCCGGAGGGGATCATCACGGTCCGCAACAAGGCGGCCCGCATGCTGTTGGGCCTGCCGCACCGAGCGGATCCGGGCGACGTGGTGGGCCGCCGCTATGACGAGTCCGGCCTGCCGGGGACGCTGACGGAGGCGGTGGCCGGAGCCCTGCAGTCCGGTGCATCAGCCACCGGTCTGCGGCTGGCCGTGGGCGAATCCTCGATGATCGCCTCCGTGGTGCCCGTGCACCGGGACGGCGTGGACCTGGGCGGGGTGGTCATGCTGAAGGACACCACGGCGGTGGAGGCCCTCGGCAGCCGGTTGGACGCCGTGGAGACCATGGCCTCGGCCCTGCGCGCCCAGCGGCACGAGTTCGCCAACCGACTCCACGCCCTCTCCGGCCTCTTGGCGGCCGGCCAGCTGGAGGCGGCCCAGGAGTTCCTGCACCAGGTCATCGAGTCCGGCCCCGTGAAGGATCCCGTGCCCGGGATCGACGCCGTGCAGGACACGTTCCTGCGCGCCTTCGTGGGCGCCAAGGGCGTGCAGGCCCACGAGCTCGGCGTGGAACTGCGGGTGGGACCGGAGACGTCCTTCTGGCAGACCGTGGTGGACCCCCAGGATGCGACGGCGGTGCTCGGCAACCTGGTGGACAACGCCGTGCGCGCGGCCCTGGAGGGGCACGGGCCGGAGGGCCACAACGCCGGCCCTGCCGGCGCTGCTGACCGGGGTGCCGCCGTACCGTGGGTCGAGGTCGACCTGCTGGGGGAGGGGGACACCCTGCACCTGGCGGTGGCCGACTCCGGCGGCGGTGTTCCGGCGGGCCTGGACGTCTTCGCCCCGGGCGCCACCACCCGGGAGGGCGGAGAGCACGAGGAGCACGGGCACGGCGTCGGGCTGTCCCTGGCCCGGCGGCTGGCGCGCCAGCGGGGCGGGGACGTGTGGCTGGCGGACGCAGGCGGGATGGATGGCGCCGGGGCCGTGTTCTGTGCGAGGCTTCCGGGCGTGCTGACGAGTGCGGGGGAAGGCGAGCGATGACGGTGGACAGGACATCGGAGACGACCGACCTGAGGGTCCTCGTGGTGGACGACGACTTCCGGGTGGCGTCCATGCACGCCGCCTACGTGGATTCGGTGCCCGGCTTCACGGCACTGCCGCCCGTGAACGATGCCCGCGTGGTGGCCCGCACCGTGGCGGAGGCTCGGCCGGACCTGGTGCTGCTGGACCTCTACCTGCCCCATGTCTCCGGTCTGGACCTGCTGAGCGCGCTGGACGTGGACGCCTTCGTGCTCAGCGCCTCCGGGGAGGGTGAGTCGGTGCGGACGGCCCTGCGGCGCGGTGCCCTGGCCTACCTGGTGAAGCCCTTCGACGAGAAGGCGCTTGCGGACCGTCTGCGGGCCTATGCGCGGTACCGCCGGTTGCTGGCGGGCGGCATCTATGACCAGGTGGCGATCGACCGTGCCCGCCGGGTGCTGCTGGTGGAGTCTGAGCAGGCTCCGGCCTCAGCGGCAGCGACCACCGAGCAGTCCGTGCTGGAGGCCGTCACCGCGGCAACGGCGGATCTCACCGTGATGGAGGTGGCGGAGGCCGTGGGGATCTCACGGGCCACCGCCCAGCGGTACCTCTCCCACCTGGCCCAGACGGGGCAGGTCAACCTCGGGCTGCGCTACGGGGCCCGGGGACGGCCGGAACATCGCTACGGCCCGGCGTTGAGTTGATACATCACCATCAATGCGGTGAGTCCCGCCGAGAGCAGAAGTCCCGGGATGGCCAGCAGGATCTGGGTGCGCTTGTTCATCACCATGACGGCCAGGAACTCGCGCAGGTAGGCGCTGGGGACGTAGTAGCCGGCCGTGCTGCCGCCCACCACATCAGCGTCCACGCCGATCCGCCGGGAGAGCAGGGCCGCCCTCGGTGCGTGATACTCGTTCGTGGCCACCAGCAGGTGCCCGGGCCTGGTGTCCTGCGGCAGTGCGCCGTCGGCGATCTCCCTCGAGAGGCGCAGGTTCTCCTCCGTGGTGCGCGAGCGCTCCTCCGGCAGGACCAGCTCCGGCGGCACGCCGTGATCCACGAGATAGTCGGCCATGGCGGCCGCCTCCGGGCGCGGCTCGTCCGGACCCTGGCCGCCGGACGGGATGAGGGGCACCCCACGGGCGGGGGCTGCCATGGGCAATCCGGGCGCCGTCCCGGCGGCCGGTGTGCTCGACGGCGGCAGTGCCAGCTGGGCCCGCCAGGCCTGCCATCCCCGGTCCAGGCGGGAGGCGAGCAGCGGGGTCACCTTCCCGTCGATGAGGCCAGAGCCCAACACCACCACGGCGTCCGCCCCCGGGCGCGGCTCCCGCCGGGCGTACACGACCGTGAACACCAGGAAGGTCACGAAGGACAGCCCGGCCTGGGCGGAGACGAAGAAGGCCAACGCCGCCGCGCCGATGCCCACGGGGTGCAGCGTCGCGACCAAGAGGAACGCTGCCACGGGCAGCGCCAGCAGGGCGAGCCCGGTCAGCAGCGAGAGCAGGTTGCCCAGACTCCGGCCCTCTCGCCGTACCATCTGGACCCCGTTGCGGATGAGGAATCCGGCCAGTACGAGCACGGAGAACGGCAGCGCCAGGAGCACCAGGCCGATCAGCGCCTGCACCCCGGGGGAGAAGTATCCGATGACCTCCACCACGGCACCCCACGCGAACCAGGCCCCCACCAACAGCACGACGGCGGTGCGCAGCCGGCGTGGTTCGGTCCGCCACATCTTCCGGTACAGCAGCCAGCATCCGAGGGCGAGCAGGGCGCCGATCATGGCGTGCCCGTCTCCGCGGCCAGGGCCCTCACGGTGTCCAGTTCCGCCAGCAGCCGGCCGCGCAGCACATTGGCCTCCGCGGCGAAAGCGCGCTGCAGGCGCACATACTCGGCACGGCCCTCGGCGGTCTCGATCCGGATCGGCTCCAGCCCCCAGTCGGCCAGCTCGTAGGGGGAGGCTCGCATGTCCATGGTCCGGATGCGCCAGGCGAGCTCGAAGCAGTCCGCGACCAGGTCCGAGCTGACCGCCGGCAACAGCTTGTACGCCCACTTGTAGACGTCCATGTTGGCGTGCAGACACCCGGGCTGCTCCAGGTCCGCCTGCGTCTCGCGCGTGGGCTGCAGCTCGTTCAGCTCGACCGCCTCGGGTGCGTAGAAGCGGAAGGCGTCGAAGTGCGAGCAGGCGATCCGGTTGTCCTCGACCACCCGGTTCGTGCCGTCCGAGCCCAGCCGCAGCGGCACGGAGGAGTGGCGGATCCCATGGACCTCGGATCGGTAGGCCATGGCCCATTCGTGCAGGCCGAAGCAGGCCAGCCGGGCTGGCCTCTGCGCCGTCAGGCCGAGGATGCGCCCGGCGAACTCGATCATCGCGGCCCGGCGTGCGGCGAACGCGGGCACATCCACGGTCCACCCGCCGTCGGGAAGCCCAGGGCAGGGCTCCACCCACCGGTAGAACGCGCCTCCGCCACCGGTGCCGGGACCACCCGCCGGGCGGTGGCCGTCCTGGTGCCCGACGACGTCCGCAGACCCGGCGCTGTCAGGGTCCCGGCCGGCGAGCGGCACGGGATCGGCGGCCAGCACGACGCCGGCGCCGGGGTGCCAGCGCTCCAGGGCACCCGGGCTGAGGGAGTAGTAGGAGAACAAGAAGTCATGCACGGGATGCCGCACCCCGGCCGCGTGCAGTGCCCGCAGCGGCCCGGTGTAGGGGGTGATGCGTGCCCGGTGGGCTGTGCCGGCGGCCCGCCACTGCTCCGCGGGCAGCACCCGGAGCGGCCCTGGACTCTGCGGGGTCGCGTTCTCGTCGCTGCCGCCGCAGGGGCTTGTGGTGGGGGCGGAACGGGGCATCCAACCAGCGTACGGTCCTGAAGGGCGTAGAGCATACGGGGGGGAGGGTGGTGGGGCGGAATGCCGCGTCCGTGTAAAAGATCTGTTTCGGGACTTCCGCTCGTTGCGCGGCTCGGGTAGGTTTCCGTCCATCCCGCCTTTGTGGTTGTCGTCACACGCGCCGTTCTCACTGGGTTTCCGTGCCGCCTCGCGTCCTGACCGACCGAGCGTCGCGGTGGCCGTCCACAGCGGCCACGGAGATCACTCGCCGAGCACAACCGTGCCCGGCTCGCACCTTGTGAGGAGAGGCGAGGTTCATGTCCAAGAACCCCACAACGGCCCGGCGACGCCGGGCACTGACCGCCACATTGGCGGGGATCGGATTGCTGGCTGCGCCGTTCACGGCACTGCCGGCCGTCGCGGCCCCTGCGTCCGGTGGTCCGGAATCGTCCATCGACCAGGCTCTGCAGTCTGGCGCCGACTACCGGGACGGCCGCTACTTCGTCATCCTGAAGGAAGAGCCCGCGGCCACCTATCGGGGCGGGACGGACGGCTTGAGCGGGACCATGTCCCGCCAGGGCGGCGTGGACGCTGACTCGGAGGCCGTGAAGAAATACGACCGGCATCTGACGGCCCAGCAGCTCGAGGTGGCCGCCTCGGTCTCCGCAGACTCCGCGGCTACCGATGCCGAGCGGCTGCCCGTGGAACGCCATTTCACCACGGCGCTGAACGCCTTCGTCTCAGAGCTCACGGCCGAGCAGGCCCGGGAGCTGTCCAAGGATGAGCGGGTACTGGGTGTCACGGAGGTCGAGGAATTCGCGCCCGACTACTCGTCCACCGAGTTCCTCGGCCTGCCGGGCTCCCGCGGAGGCTGGAACAACCAGTTCGGCGGCGTCGAGGACGCCGGCAAGGGCGTGGTGGTCGGGGTGATCGACACCGGCTACTTCCCGGACCAGGCGATGCTGGCCGGAGAGCCGGTCGAGCCGCTGGCCGGTGACCCGCAGGTCGGCGAGCCGTACCGCACCGATGCCGGGGACATCGCCATGCTCAAGGCAGACGGCACCACGTTCCGTGGTGACTGCGAGGCCGGCGAGGACTTCACCGGAGACGAGTGCAACTCCAAGGTGCTCTCGGCCCGCTATTACTCGGAGGAGTTCGAGACCTTCGTCCCGGAGGGGGACCGCGATCCGAACGAGCGGCTCTCCCCGATCGACATCTCCTCGCACGGTACGCACACCGCCACCACCGCCGCCGGGAACCACGGCGTGGACCAGGTGATGAACGGCGGCGCGTCCTACGGCGAGGGCTCCGGTGTGGCCCCCGAGTCCAAGGTCTCCGTCTACAAGATCTGCTGGGAGGACACCGATCCGGATACCGGCGGCTGCTATTCCACGGCCTCCGTCTCGGCGATCGAACAGGCCATCATCGACGGCGTGGACGTGCTGAACTACTCGATCTCGGGTAACAACGACTCGGTGGCGGACCCGGTCGCGCTGGCCTTCAAGTCGGCCGCCGAGGCCGGCATCTTCGTCTCGACCTCGGCCGGCAACTCCGGCCCCGCGGCCCAGACCGTCAACCACTCCGCCCCGTGGGTGACCTCTGTGGCCGCGTCCACGTTCTCCAATGAACTCACGGGGACCGTCGAGTTCCCGGACGGCTCGGCGTTCCGCGGTGTCTCCTCCATGACAGAGGGGGTGGGCCCGGCCGAGATCGTCCTGGCCAGCGAGGTCGGTCTGGCCGGTGCGGAGGACATCGATCTCTGCGCCCCCGGCTCCTTGGACCCGGCCCTTGCCGAGGGCAAGATCGTGGTCTGTGACCGCGGCGTTTACGACCGGGTCGCCAAGTCCGCCGAAGTGGACCGGGCTGGTGGCGTGGGTATGGTGCTGGTGAACATCGGCGGTGGCTCCGAGGACGCGGACCTGCATGCCGTGCCCACCGTGCACACCTCGGACGAGTCCATCAAGGAGCTCGTGGCCTCTACGGATCAGACGGCGACCCTCGTGGTCGGGGACACCACCGGTCTGGACCCCGTCCCCGTGCCGCAGATCGCCGGGTTCTCCTCGCGGGGCCCCTCCACCGCGGTGGACTCCGAGATGCTCAAGCCGGACATCACGGCTCCGGGCGTCAACGTCCTGGCCGGTGTCTCCCCGCTGGACCCGATGTACAAGGGGGATTCCTACGGGCTCATGTCCGGTACGTCCATGGCGGCGCCCAACCTCGCCGGAATGGCAGCCCTGATGAGCGCCAAGTATCCGGACTGGTCTCCGATGGCCGTGAAGTCCGCCATGATGACCTCCGCCGGTGACGTGGTGGACGCTGACGGAGCGGCGAGTCCGGACAACTTCTCCACCGGCGCCGGATCCGCCGACCCTGTGGAGATGGTGGCACCGGGCCTCGTCTACGAGTCCGACGCCCGCCAGTGGGATGCACTCGTCCTGGGGCAGATCGCCGGCCGGGACGTCAACGTCGCCTCGATCGCCGTCAACGACCTCCTGGGCTCGGCCACCGTCACGCGCACCGTGACCGCCACCGAGACCGGGACCTGGGTCGCCGAGGGCTCCGTGCCCGGGTACGAGGTGACCGCCTCACCCTCGACGCTGTCCCTGACGGCCGGCGAATCGGCCACCGTGGAGATCACCCTGACCCGCACGAACGCCCCGGCCGAGGAATGGTCCCAGGGCTCGTTCACGTGGGCCCGCCCTGGAGCCACGGACGTGACCTCCCCGGTCGCCGTCCGGGCGGTGGACGTCGCCGCACCGGAGATCATCACCGGTGAGGGGTCGAGCGGATCGGCCGACGCGGAGATCACCCCGGGTGTCACCGGCACCCTGGATCCGACGATCGACGGACTCGGCCCGGCCACCGTGGAGGAGTTCGCCAAGATCCCTGGCGGGTTGTTCGGCGGGGAGGACGATTCGAACCACCTGATGGAGACAGTGGTCCCGGAGGGGGCCACGTCCGTGACGTGGTCGCTGAACGCGGGGGACACCGCCTCCGACTGGGACCTGTTCGTGGTGACCCCGGACGGCGGCGTGATCCAGGAGGCCACGGGGTCCGGGTCCGAGCAGCTGGTCCTGGCCGACCCGGCCCCGGGAACCTACTACGCGATCTCCAACCTCTACTCCTCCCCGGAGAGCGCGGAGGTTCCGGCGAGCATGGAGGCCGTGGTCCTGGCCGGTGATGCGGGGAACCTGACCGTGTCCCCTGACCCCCTCGTGGTGGAGACCGGTCAGCCGACCCCGGTCAGCCTCGAGTGGTCCGGGCTGGCCCCGGGAACCTGGAAGGGCACGGTCGAGTGGGCCGCCGGCACCCGGACCGCCGTCACCGTCACGGTGGCGGAGGGCGAGGGCCCGACCGATCCCACTGACCCCACGGAGTGCGAGGCGGCGGACTTCTCGGACAACACGTCCGGCTCCCCGTACTACGAGCCGGTGCGCTGGATGCAGTGCTCCGGGATCAGCGTGGGGCGCGGTGACGGCAGCTACGGCAAGTCGGAGAACCTGACGCGCGGTGCGGCCATGGAGTTCCTCTACCGGTACGTGGACCCGGAGAAGGAGTCGAAGCCGGCGAAGTTCTCCGACGTGGGCAAGGACCACCCCAACTACGATGCCATCTCCTGGGCCAGCGCCCAGCGGATCGTCGGGGGCCACAAGGACGGGACATTCCGCCCCTCCGGTTCGGTCACCCGGGGAGAGCTCGCGACCTTCCTGTACCGGGCCCTGGGCCCCAACTCCGTGAAGGGGGCTCGCTCCGGATACTCGGACGTGCCGCCATCCCACCGCCATGCCAAGGCCATCGCCTGGCTGACGATGGAGGGGATCGCCGTGGGCCATACTGACGGGACGTTCCGCCCGGATCGCGCAGTGACCCGTGGTGAGTCGGCCGCGTGGCTGTACCGCACCCACGGGGTGGTCACCGCCGAGTAGGCGACCCGCACCGCCTCGCACACACCCGGCCCCCGCACCGCGCGCCGGAAGGACACACAGCCGAAGCCCGACGCCGGCCGCGCGAGGTGCGCGGTCGGCGTCGGGCCTGGTGTGTTGTTGGGTCTGCTTCCGATTCAGCGGCCGGTGCCGCCGTAGACGGTGGCTTCCTCATCCGCGTCGAGGCCGAAGGCCTGGTGGACGGCGCGCACGGCGGTGTCCAGCATGTCCTCGCGGGTGATGATGGAGATGCGGATCTCCGAGGTGGTGATCATCTCGATGTTCACGCCGGCCTGCTTCAGGGCGTCGAAGAACGTGGCGGAGACGCCCGGGTTGGAGCGCATGCCGCCGCCGATCACGGAGAGCTTGCCGACGTGCGGGTTGAGGATGGCGTCTTCGAAGCCGATCTCCTCCCGGGCGGCGTCCAGGGCCTCCATGGCCGTCTTGCCGTCGGTGATCGGCAGGGTGAAGGAGATGTCCGTGCGTCCGGTCTCCACCCGGGGGACGTTCTGCACGATCATGTCGATGTTCACGCCGGCCGTGGCGACCACGTTGAACACCTCAGCGGCCTTGCCCGGGAAGTCCGGGACGCCGTAGACGGTGACTTTGGCCTCGGAGCGGTCGTGGGCCACGCCGGCAACGATCGGCTGTTCCATGGGTTCGCCTTCCTCAAGTTTGATGGTGTCGTCAGGATTGGGACGCACCCAGGTGCCTTCGTTGTGGGAGAAGGAGGAGCGCACGTGCAGCAGCACGCCGAAGCGGCGGGCGTACTCCACACAGCGCAGGTGCAGGATCTTGGAGCCGGCCGCGGACATCTCCAGCATGTCCTCGGAGGAGATCTCGTCGATCTTCCGCGCCGAGGGGACCACGCGCGGGTCAGCGGTGTAGACGCCGTCCACGTCCGAGTAGATCTCGCAGACGTCCGCATTCAGGGCGGCGGCCAGCGCCACGGCCGTGGTGTCCGAGCCGCCGCGGCCCATGGTGGTGATGTCCCGGGACTCGCGGCTCATGCCCTGGAAGCCGGCCACGATCGCGATGTCGCCAGCGTCCACGGCGTCCTTCACGCGGTCGGGGGAGACGTCGATGATCCGGGCGTCTCCGTGCAGGTTGTCCGTGAACATCCCGGCCTGGGAACCGGTGAAGGACTGGGCGGTGGCGCCCTGGGAGTGGATGCCCATGGCCAGCAGGGACATGGAGATGCGCTCGCCGGCGGAGAGCAGGATGTCCATCTCCCGGGCCGGTGGCTCCCCGTTGATCTGCTCGGAGAGGTCCAGCAGCTCATCGGTGGTGTCACCCATCGCGGAGACCACCACCACCACCTGGTGGCCGGCCTGCTGGGTCTCCACCACGCGTCTGGCCACGCGCAGGATCCCTTCGGCATCAGCGACGGAGGATCCGCCGTACTTCTGGACGATCAGGCTCATGCAAGGACCTCAGAGTGGGTTGACGTACCGCTGTCAGCGGACTGGCAAAGGGACTGCTGTTCAGTCTAGGTGGAGGCGGTGTCCGGCTCCCACCTATGACCACTGAAGTCACGGAACGGTAACGCCGCCGTGGTGGCCGGCTGCTCTGCGCGCGTGGTCCGGATTCCATCCCGACTGCCCGTCCTTGCCGTGGGATGGACCGTGCCGGACGATGGGCCCATGACTACCGACACCCTTACCGACGACTCCGGTGAGGTCCCTGCGTCCCCGGACGCGGCGCCGGGCATCACCGTGGACTCGGTGGCGCGCAGCTTCGGGCCCGTCAAGGCCCTGCAGGGCGTGGACCTCACGGCGCCGGCCGGGGCCATCACAGCGCTGGTGGGCCCCAACGGCTCGGGGAAGACCACCCTCATGCTGGTGCTGGCGTCCCTGCTGAAGCCCGACGCCGGCTTCGTCACGATCGCCGGCTTCGATCCCTTGGTCCGCCCGGCCGCGGTCCGGCGGAACACCGGCTGGATGCCGGACACACTCGGAGTGTGGGAATCCCTGACGGCCCGCGAGATCCTCGTGACCATGGGCCGGTTCTACGGGATGGACCGGGACCGGGTGCGGTCCCGCGCGGCGGAGCTGCTGGAGTGGCAGGAGCTGTCCATGCTGGCGGACCAGCCGGCCCGGGTGCTCTCCCGCGGGCAGCAGCAACGGCTGTCCCTGGCTCGAGCCACCCTCCACGATCCCCAGGTGCTGCTGCTGGACGAGCCCGCCTCCGGCCTGGACCCGGGCTCCCGGATCCGGCTGCGGGACGACCTCAAGCAGATGGCCGCCGCGGGCAAGACCATCCTGGTCTCCTCCCACGTGCTCTCCGAGCTCGACGAGATGGCGGACCTGGCCGTCTTCATCCAGGCCGGAGCCACCGTCCGGGTCGAGGATCTCAGCCAGGAGGGCGCCGCCGGGGGCCGCTACCTCATCACCGCTCTCGATCCGGGGCCCCTGCACGCGGCCCTGGAGCACTACTCCATCGCCTACCGCACCGAGGGCAAGCGCCGCGACTCGGTCAGCGTGGAGGTGGCCTCGGCCAGCGAGGCCGCTGACATGCTCGCCACCCTCGTGGGCGACGGCGTCCGGGTCCTGTCCTTCACCCCGGGCACCTCGCGCCTGGAGGCCGCCTACCTCGAACTGGACCGTCGCCGCCCGGCGGAGGGGCCGGCGTCGCTCCCCGAGCCCGACTCCGGCCGGGCCGGTGCCGCACCACGGCCGGGCATGCGCCCGGACGGAAGGGGGATCCAGTGATGACGATGGACACCATGCCGCAGGAGCCGACCGTCCGATCGGAGGGGCGGCTCGGCTGGGGCGCGGCCCTCGGCAACGTCATCCAGATGGAGCTGCGCCAGCGGCTGCGCACCCGCAGCTGGTACGTCATGCTGGCCGTCTGGTTCGTGGTCATCGGCCTGGTCACCTGGGGTTCGGTGGCCAGCTACAACACCCTGGCCGGCGATGACCTGTTCTTCGGCCCGGGCCGCTTCGTGTTCGAGGCCGTGGTCGGCTTCGTGCTGTTCTTCGGGCTGCTGGTGGCCCCGGCCATGTCCGCGAGCACCGTGAGCGGGGACCGGGCGGGTGGCACCCTGGCGATCGTCCAGGTCACCCTGGCCACCCCGGGCCAGCTGCTCACCGGCAAATGGCTGGCCGCCTGGATCGCCGCGCTCGGTTTCCTCGTGGCCGCCCTGCCGTACATCGTCCTGGCCGTGGTGCTGGGCGGGCTGGACGTCCCGGGGCTCGTGGTCTTCGTCCTGATGGTGGCCGTGGAGCTCGGGGTCATCTGCGCCCTCGGCACCGCGGTCTCCGCCATCGTCTCCAGGACCCTGTTCGCGGTGGTGGCCACCTACCTGCTGGTGGCCCTGTTCTCCCTGGGCACGCTGATCGGCTTCGCCCTGACCGCCCCGTTGACCATGACCACCGTGCCGGCCAACCAGGCGGTGTACCCGGACGAGCAGCCGCTCGTCGACGACGAGACCGAGTACGACGCGGCGGAGTGGGAACCACTGCGGTGCGCCGGGCCGATGGTCCCCCAGGAGACCCTGGACACCCGGTCCACCTACTGGATGCTGGCCGCCAATCCGTTCGTGGTGGTGGCGGACGCCGTGCCGCATCCGGAGAAGCCGCCGTATGATCCCGACGACCCCGAGACCTGGGCTCCCGATGGCATCATGACCTCGATCTCCACCGGGGTGCGCTACCTGCAGCAGCCTCCGGAGACGAATGTGGAGTGTGCCAACGGCCAGCTGATGGACCAAGGCCCGGGAGAGGACTCCGAGGGCACCCCGGTCTGGCCGCTCGGACTGGGCATCCAGGTCGCGGTGGCCGCTGCCCTGTTCGCGTGGGGACGCCAGCGGCTGGTGGCCCCGGCCGCCCGCCTGCCGCGCGGGACCCGCGTGGCGTGACCGGCCGGCGTCGTTCCTCCCAATTCCTCGTTAACGCACTGTCCGGCCTATCCCCACCGATGGGGATAGGCCGGACAGTGCTGGGTCAGCGGGTGCCGATCTGGCCCTCGCCGAGGACGGCACGGAGGAACTTCTTCGTGCGCTCATGGGTCGGGGCCGTGAACATGGTGTGCGGATCGGCGTCCTCCACGATCGCGCCGCCGTCGAACATCAGCACCCGGTCCGAGACGTCCCGGGCGAACTGCATCTCGTGGGTGACGATCAGCATGGTGATGTCCGTGGTGTCCGCGATGTTCCTCAGGATGCCGAGCACCTCGTCCACGATCTCCGGGTCCAGCGCGGAGGTCACCTCGTCCAGCAGCAGGATCTCCGGGTCCATCGCCAGTGCGCGGGCGATGGCCACGCGCTGCTGCTGACCGCCGGACAGGGACGAGGGGTGGGCGTCCGCCTTGTCATCCAGTCCGACCTTGTGCAGCAGATCCCTGGCCTTGGCCCGGGCCTCGTCCTTGGACTGGCCCAGCACGTGGATGGGGGACTCGGTGATGTTCTCCAGCACGGTCATGTTCGGGAACAGGTTGAACTGCTGGAACACCATGCCGATCCGGGTGCGGGTCTTCTTGATCTCCTTGTTGGAGAGCCGGACCCGCTTGCCACCGTCGAGCCGGTGCGTCAGGGGGTGCCCGTCGATGAGGATCATCCCGTCCGTGGCCTCCTCCAGGGTCATGACCAGCCGCAGGATGGTGGTCTTGCCGGAGCCGGACGGGCCGATCAGGGTCACCCGCTCACCCTTGTTGACGTGGAAGTTCAGGTCCTTGAGCACCACGTTGTCACCGAAGCGCTTCTCCACGTCCCGGAACTCGATGATGGGGGCGGTGCCCCTTGTAGCGTGGCCGGCGGCAGCCGCAGTGGCACCACCGGCGCGGTCACCGGGGGCGGTGGCACCGGGGTCAGTAGGCGTAGGCAAGTCGCTTCTCCAATCGGCGGACGAGGACGGACGTGGGGTAGCTGGCCAGCAGGAAGATGATGCCGGCCAGCGTGATGGCCTCCACGTAGCGGAAGTTGTTTCCACCGAAGATCTGGGCGGCGTTGACCATCTCCACCACACCGATCACCAGCAGGAACGGCGTGTCCTTGAACATGGAGATGGCGTAGTTGCCCAGGGCCGGCACGGTGGCGCGCAGGGCCTGGGGGATCACGACGGCGGTCCAGGTGCGGCGCGTGGACATGGACAGTGCCGTGGTGGCCTCCCATTGGCCCGGGGGCACGGCATCGATGCCGGCGCGGTACACCTCGGACATGTACGTCGAGTAGTGGATGCCGAACACCACGATCCCGATGGTGATCGAATCGAACATCAGGAACGTGTAGTAGGCGAACAGCAGCTGCACGACGATCGGGGTCATGCGGATGAAGCTGACGACCCACTTGACGATCCCGGAGATCGGCTGCGGAGCCAGTCGGATGATCATGGCCCAGACCAGGCCGAGGGCGGCCGCGATCAGGGTGGCGACGACGGTCACCAACAGGGTGACTTGGAGGAATGCCAAGAGGATGTCCGGCAGGGCCTCGAAGGCGAGGTCCCAGTTCCAGAGCTGGCGCTGGTTCTCCATCAGATGCCACCTCCCGCCGTGGACAGTGAGTTCTTGTTGGTGGGCGTGGGCGAAAGGACCTCACGCAGGGACGGGCCCCGGCCCAGCCGGTGCTTGGCGCGGGCCTCCAACGCATTCATGAAGAGCGTCAGGATCAGGGCGAGGAGGAAGTACCCCACCAGCCCGACGGCGGCGTAGGCCCAGAACGTGTCCGTCTGCCGGGTGAGCTGGTCCAGGTAGAACGTGAAGTCCCGCAGGAGGATGACGCTGACGATGGCCGTGCCCTTGAGCAGGTGGACCATCAGGCTGGCCAGGGACGGGATCATCAGGGCCCAGGCCTGCGGGAAGATCACCCGCCGCATCCGGTGGACCGGAGACATGGACAAAGCGGTGGTGGCCTCCCACTGTCCTCGCGGAACCGAGGCGATGGAGCCGCGCACCACCTCCGCGGAGTAGGCCCCGTAGTTCAGGCCCAAGGCGAGCACGCCCACGACCATGCCCGGCAACTCGACCCCGAACTGGGGCAGGACGAAGAAGATGAAGAACAGCTGGACCACCAGGGAGGTCCCGCGGAAGAACTCGATGATGATCCGGCCGGGGATGGCCAGTGCCTTGTTGGAGGCCCCGGCCATCAGCCCGAGGACAACAGCGAGGACGAGGGACAGTGCCGAACCCATGACGGTGAGCTGGATGGTCACCCACAGTCCCTGGGCTAGGAACGGCCAGGCCTCCGCTGTGGCTTGGAGGTTGTCTTGCACCGACTATCAGCCCAGTTCGCCTGCGCACAGCTGTTCGGTGGTCAGGTCCTCCGGGGGGAGGTTCTCAGCGGTGAAGCCGTAGTCGCCCACCACCTCCAGGTAGGTCTCCTCCGACTCGGTGACGGAGCCCAGCGCCTCGTTGTAGGCCTCCAGCAACTCGGTGTCATCCTGGCGGAACACGGTGCCGCCGGCGCCGATCTGCTCCACGCCGTCGATCACCTGGACGAAGGCGTCGGTGGTCTCCACGCCGGCATCCGGGTTCTCCTCGGCCAGGGTGTTCAGGGAGATCGCGGTCATGGCAAAGGCGTCCGCGCGGCCGTTGGCCACGGTGTCCATGCCGGTCTGGGCGTCCGGGACGGACTGGACGTCCAGGCCGAGGGACTCGGCGTAGCCGGCCTCGATGCCACCGGCCAGCACGGCCAGGTTCACGCGCTCGCCGGCATCCATCTTCTCCTTGACCGAGTCCAGGTCGGTCAGGCCCAAGGGGTTGCCCTCAGCGACCATCAGGGTGGTGGTGTACATGATCTCCGGATCGGAGAAGGCAGCCTGGGCGCAGCGGTCCGGGAGGATGGACATGCCGGCGGAGACGGCATCGAAGCGGCCGGCGTTCAGGCCCGGGATCAGGGAGTTCCACTCCACCAGTTCGGCCTCGACGTTCTCGATGCCCATGTCCGCGAAGATCTTCTCGTGCATGGCCACGGTGGCCCCGGCGGGTTCGCCGCCCTCCAGGTAGGAGTAGGGGACCTCGCCGGCGATGCCGACGGTGATGGTGCCCTCTTCCTGGAGCCGCTCCAGGGTGTTGCCCTCGGCCGCGGTGGTGCCCTCGCCGCCCTCTGAACCGCCCTCAGCACCGCCGTCACCCCGACCGCAGGCCGTGAGCATCAGAGCCGAGGCGGCCAACAGGCCGGCGCCCTGCAGGAGCCGGCGCTTGCGGGACGTGCCGGTGGGAGAGGTCAGGGTGGTCAGGTGCTGGATGGTCATGGCGTGCTCCTCAGCTGTCCGGACCTCCCGGGCTGCCGGCGGGAGGGCCGGTGATGCGAATCGTGACGGTGCTTGGGTGCGGTGCGTCGTGGTCTGGGCGATGCGCGGAAGCGGCCACAAGAGGGTCGGGGATCGTCCCCACACTGTGTCCGACGCCACTGAAATCGCTGGCAACCTGGGGCCGACGTTAGCAGAATGTGAACGGGGCCACCATTGGATCGTCGACCTGAAGAATGTCGACAATGTAACGATTCGCGTGGAATGATCGGGGTTCGTCGCATGGAATGATCGTGGTTGCGTCGAAAGGAACCGCCACATGAACCAGACCCAGGACCGGGGTTCGGCCCGCCGGAACGGACCGGTCACCAGGCCTCTGGTCAACACGGTGCGCCGTCCCTCGACGGTCGACTTGATCGCCGTGGAACTGCGCAACGCGATCTACGGGGGCACCCTGAGGCCGGGGTCCTCCGTACGCGAGGCCGAGGTGGCCTCCCAACTCGGGGTCAGCCGCGGCCCCCTGCGGGAATCGGCCCAGCGGCTGGTCCAGGAGGGCCTGCTCGTGGCCCGCCCCGGGGCAGGCCTGCGCGTGGTGACCGTCGGCGCGGACCAGGTCGAAGACCTCTACCAGGCCCGGCTGGCGATCGAGAGCGCCGCCGTGCGCCAGATCGCCGCACTGGATCCCGAGGAGCGGCGTCGGCACATCGCCTCGGCCGAGGATCTGCTGGCCGCGCTGGCCTCAGCGCTCGAGGACGGCTCTGATGCGCGCCGGATCGGGGACGCGGACCTGGATCTGCACTACGGGCTGGTCGAGGCCACCGGCAACCTGAGGCTGATGTCCTTCGCCTCCACGCTGATCATCCAGACGCGCATCGCAGCGCTCTCGCACACGGACGGCTATGTGGTGCGGACGGACATCCTCGACGTCCACCGCACGCTGCTGCGCCAACTCTCGGACGGCGACGGCCAGGCCGCCTCGGAGATCTTGGCGGGGCACTTCCGGCAGACGGTGGACCGCCTGCTCGGACGTCTGCAGGAGCCCTTCAGCACGGTCTCCGGTGAGGCCGACGGTTCACATTTCTCCTTCAACCGCCTGCCCTGACCGGCTGCTCTGACCAGGGGTGCGGAGTCAGCCGGCGACGTTGCGCCGGCCCTCGAAGGCCCGCCCGAGGGTGACCTCGTCGGCGTATTCGAGGTCCCCGCCCACCGGTAGTCCGGAGGCCAGGCGCGTGACCTTCAGGCCCGTCGAGCCGAGCATCCGGGCCAGGTAGGTGGCGGTCGCTTCACCCTCGAGGTTCGGATCGGTCGCGAGGATGACCTCTTCGATCTCGGCGTCCTGCAACCGAGTCAGCAGCTCGCGGATGTGCAGCTGGTCCGGGCCGATGCCGGCGATCGGATTGATGGAGCCGCCGAGCACGTGGTACCGGCCGCGGAAGGTGCGGGTCCGCTCGATCGCCATGACGTCCTTGGACTCCTCCACCACGCAGATCTGGGCGCGGTCCCGCCGCTCGTCCCGGCAGATGGAGCACGTCTCCTGTTCAGAGACGTTGAAGCAGATGCTGCAGTGCTTGACCTTGTCCTTGACCGTGCGGATCGCGTCGGCCAACCGCATCATGTCCTCCGCATCGGCCTCCAGGACGTGGAAGGCGATGCGTTGGGCTGACTTCGGCCCGATGCCGGGCAGCCGTCCGAGCTCGTCGATCAGGTCCTGGACCGCACCTTCGTACACGCTACCGACCACTTTCTGCGTTGCTGGACCGGCCGATGGGCCGGAGGGGAGGGTTCCTGCGGGGCCGGGAGCATCGGTTCAGGACGCGTCAGGACAGGGGGCTCCCGTCCAGCATGCGCTCCTCGATGAAGCGGCCGCCCAGCAGTCGCTCGACCACCTTGCGTCCGGCGATGCCGGATTCCTCAATGGTGATGTCGTCCTCGCTGGGAACCTCGTCGCTCCAGTTTACGGACCCCGGTGCTCCGTTCCCGGTCGCACCGCCGCTGCCGTCGGAAGTTCCCGACGCCGGCCCCGCCACCCCGGGTGCCCCGGGCCGGCCGGCGCCTCCCCCTGCGGTTCCCCCGGCGGGTGCACCGCCCTGAGACTGGTTGTACTCCTCCATCATCTGCTGGAAGCGGCTGGACCGCCGATGGTGGGGAGTCTCCGCCGCCGGCGCAGGCGCGCTGACCGGCGTGGCCTCACGCGCGGCCATCATCTCGGCCTCCGGCTTGGCGAACGACGGGATGCCGCCGAAGCCGGGTTCCGGGCGGGGGATCGGAGCAGCGGTGGGCGTGGGACGGGGGATCGGAGCAGCGGTGGGTTCGGGCCGCGGGATGCCACCCGCAACGGGCGCCGAAGCTGGAGTCTGCAACGGAGCCGGAGCCGGAGCTGGCATTGGAGCTGGCATTGGAGCCGGAACTGGGGCCGGGGTGGGATCTTCGCCCCACTGGCGTGCATAGCCGCCGTCGTCCTCTGGCTCGGGCTCGTCGTCGTCAGGCGGCGGCGGGACATCGTCGTACGGATACGGTCCGCCGGAGCCATCCCAGTCGGAGACCGGAACGTCATCGGAGGTCAAGTCCTCCGGCTCGGAGGAGTGCCCCGGACCGGTGGCGGCTTCCTCGACGGGATCGAGGGAGCTCTCATCGTCGGCGTTGGCCTCGCTGCCGGCGTCCACATTCGCCTCGAGAGGGGCGTCGACATGTGCGTCGCTACTCGCGCCGACGGGCGCATCAACCACGGCGTCAGGGACATTGCCGGCCTCAGCCTTGGCATGGGTGGACGAGGCCGCTACGGGTTCGCCGGGAGACTCGGTGGCGGTCACCGCGGCAAATGCTGGGTTTGCGGGTGCAGACGCGGAATCCGGCCGCGGTGCGTCCGGTTGCGACGGGGCAGACGGCTGCGGCATGGCCGGCGACGAAGGCGTCGTCGACGTCGGCACGGCTGGGCGTATGGCTGACGGCGGGGTGTTCGACTGCGGTGCGTCCGGCTGCGGGGCCGCCAGTGCGGGGCGGCCCTCAGCTTTTGGGCTGGAACCACCCGCTGGCGCGGACCCTCCGGTGATGAGGTCCAGCTGCGGCTGGATTCCGAGGACCGAGTGGACCGCCTCGGAGATGACCTGATCGCCGCCGCGACGCTGGACGGTGTCCCGGGGGCCGTCGCCGGAGAAGCCGACGGTCAGCAGCTGACCGTCGAAACCAGCCACCGAGGCGTTCTGGGAGACCAGCATCCAGATGAGCCGTGAGTGCTCCTCCAAGTAGCCGAGGATCTCCGGCCACGCCCGGCGGATCATCTCCACCTGCGAGGCGGAACCCCCTTGCGTAGTAGGAGTGGCCGGCGGTGCTGCCGGAGTGGACTCTGCCGCCGGCCCTGCCGGTGTTGCCGGGCGTGTGGTGTGGGCCGGAGCGTCGGCGGCAGGCATGGACTGTGGGGCGGCGGGGGTACCTGCGGACTCATCGTCGGCCGGGGCGCTCCGCTGCTCAACGTGCTGCTCACCCCGCTGATCGACGTGCTGATCAGCACGCTGCTCGACTCGCTGCTCGGCGCGCGGCGCATTGACGTCCTGGGCTGGGGGTGCCGACTGATCGGCGGCCTCACCTCGCTTCATCGCGGCCCGGGCCAGGGCCGCACCGGACAGGCCTGGGGCGCCAGGTCCACCGGCCGGAATACCCTGCGGGGCCTGCTGGTGACCGTCGGGGGAGTAACCGCGGTTCGGGTCCTCGGACGCAGTCCGGGGTGCGCCAGAGGTGACCGGCGCGGAAGGTGCGGGGCGTCCGGGCGTGGCGGGGCCGGCGTCGTGCGTTGCGGGTGCTTCAGGGACGTCCGGGGCGCCGCCATAGGCGAGCCGCCGTTCGATCCGGTCCAGGCGGGCGGCCAGGCCGCGCTCGGTGGCATCCGTGGTGGGCAGCATCAGCCGGGCCATGAGCAGCTCGAGGTGCAGGCGCGGGCTGGTGGCGCCGACCATCTCGGTGAGCGCCTGGTTGGTGATGTCCGCGGCGCGGGAGATCTCGCCGTGCCCGAGCTGCGCGGACTGCGCCTCGAGCCGGCGGACCTGGTCCTCGGGCATGCCGTGCAGCACGGCCGACGCCGAATCCGGCATGGCCTTGACGATGATCAGGTCCCGGAAGCGCTCCAGCAGGTCCTCCACGAAGCGGCGGGGGTCCTGGCCGGACTGCACCACGCGGTCGACCACGCGGAAGACGGTCTGGGAGTCGGCGGCGGCCACGGCGTCGACCACGTCGTCCAGCAGGGCGTCCGGGGTGTAGCCGAGCAGGTTCACGGCCAGGTCGTAGCCGATGGCACCCTGGGCGGCCCCGGCCATGAGCTGGTCGAGCACGGACAGGGTGTCACGCACGGAACCGCCGCCGGAGCGGACCACCAGGGACAGCACGCCCGGCTCCACCTCCATGTTCTCCTGCACGCACAGCCGCTCGAGGTACTCCATGAGCGGCTCCGGCGGCACCAGGCGGAACGGGTAGTGGTGCGTGCGGGAGCGGATGGTCCCGATCACCTTGTCCGGCTCCGTGGTGGCGAAGATGAACTTGATGTGGGGCGGGGGCTCCTCCACGATCTTCAGCAGCGCGTTGAAGCCAGCCGAGGTGACCATGTGGGCCTCGTCGATGATGAAGATCTTGTACCGGTCCCGCACGGGGGCGAAGGTGGCGCGTTCGCGCAGGTCACGGGCATCGTCCACGCCGCCGTGCGAGGCCGCGTCGATCTCGATGACGTCCAGGGCGCCCGAGCCGCCGGTGGCCAGTTCCCGGCAGGAGTCGCACACCCCACACGGGTGGCCGGTGGGCCCCTCGGCACAGTTCAGGCAGCGCGCGAGGACGCGGGCCGAGGTCGTCTTGCCGCAGCCGCGCGGACCGGAGAAGAGGTAGGCGTGGTTGACCCGGTCCTTGGACAGGGCGGTCATCAGCGGCACGGTGACGTGCTCCTGGCCAATGATGTCCTCGAAGGAGTCGGGACGGTAGCGGCGGTACAGGGCGGTAGTCACCTATGGAACCTTATCTTCTCTTCGGGGGTCCCCGCAGGGCCGGCAGGGGTCTGTGGAGGAGGCAATCGCGGAGTCCAGGGGGAGCCCGGTACGGCGTCCGGATCGAAGTGGGTCAGCGCTCGGTCCAGGGGGCCGGCCGGCAGGCCAAGTGAGTCCAGCAACAGGTCCCTGACGCGCGGGGGTGACCAGCCGCCGTCGGACCCTTGGTCTCCGTGTGCGGAGCTGGCCGGCAGGGCCGCCAGGTCCGCCAGCGTCACGGCGCCGTCCCGTTTCGCCAGGCGCTGGCCGGCGGCATTCAGCACCAGCGGGACGTGCACGTACTCGGTCTCCGGCGCGGGGCGGCCCGTGCGCCCGGCCAGCAGCCGGGCCAGCCAGTCCTGCCGCGGCGTGGAGGAGAGCAGGTCGTCCCCGCGCACCACTTGGTCCACCCCCTGGGCCAGGTCATCGACGACGACCGCCAGGTTGTAGGCAAACGCCCCGTCATTGCGACGCAGCACGAAATCGTCGACGGCGGCCTCCACCGTCCCGTTCAGCCGGTCCGTGATGCGGTGGACCGGGGCCTGGCCGTCCGGCAGCCCGGCGGCGCGGGCGGCGTTGATCCGCAGGGCCGCGGGCCGTTCGGCGCGGCGGCGCTCGCGTTCCGATTCGGTGAGGTTCCGGCAGGTCCCGGGATAGGAACCGGGTGGCAGAAGGAGGGGCGCAGAGCCGCTGGATTCGGTTCCGGCGGAGGCCTTCGCGGGCGGCTGCGGGGCGGGGCCGGGGGTGGAGTGCTGTTCGGGATGTGAGGTGTCAGGGGCTGGCTGGGGAGCGAGGTGCGGGGCGCTCGTGGCCTCGGCGATGTCCTTGCGGGAGCAGTAGCACTCGTAGACGAGGCCGTTTTCGAGGGCATCCGCCCCGCCCAGTGCGGTGAGAGAGTCCTCGTAGAGGTGGATGCGCTCGGACTGGCGGACCGGTTCGGCGTCCCAGGTGATGCCGATGGCCGCCAGATCGGCGATCTGCTGGGCCTCTGCGCCGGAGCGGACGCGGTCCAGATCCTCGATGCGGAGGAGGAACGTCCGGTCCGAATGACGGGCATACAGCCAGGCCAGGATCGCGGTGCGGAGGTTGCCCAGATGCAGCGCGCCGGACGGGCTGGGGGCGTAGCGGCCTGCGGGCACGGGACCTCCGGGAAGGTGGCGCGGCTGGTGGTCACACAGCGGCGGGAAGGGTGGGAACTGGAGGGAAATTAAAGACCCCCCACGCACCTGCCAGAGCCCACTTACCCTTGCTACCTTCCGGTCCTGGGGGAGTTCAGCGAGATGACACCACGTGAGGGGCCGTCGTCCATACTATCAGCGTCCGCCGCCTGATGTGATCTCGCTGAGCGAGTGGGGCCGAGCGTGAAGCCCGCCCTGTCTCCGGGTTGAACCGGCCCCTAGTCTGGGCGCATGACCTCACGTGAGCAGTGGAGCGCCGTTGACGACTACCTCGTGGAGACCGCGATCCGCCCGGACCCTACGTGTCAGGCTGGAGCGGTACCACGGTGACAGAGCAGATCAGTTCGATCACGTAGGGCGAGA
>NZ_JBHLWH010000004.1:0-2950 GCF_042433045.1 Citricoccus parietis
CGTGCCGGCCCACAGCGACACGCCGCCCGCAGGATACGAACCACACCCGCCTATCCGCGCAATCTCTTAGTTCCGATACATAGTTGCGAGAAGCAGCCGGACCCCAAGAAGGCCGGAATTCCGCGACCTCCTCATGTGCTCGCCAAGGCAGCCATGAGACGTCTTGTAACCCATGGGATGCGAGGCAGCTATAGCTGATATGTAGTGGTCTCCTGTCAAGAGGCAGGGCGAGGCGCCCGTCCCTGACCATGGGGGCGGGCGCCTCTTGCTTCGTCCTGGAGGTGTCTGGTGAGCGTGTCTGTGATCGACGCGCGGTCAGGCTGATATGCGCGGGTTGGCTACCGCAGGACGGGGTGTTCGGCAGGAGCGGGACCGCGTGTCTAGGATCGGGCGTCGCCGGGCATGGCGCCCGGCTGCCCATAGCTATCTCGCGGGTCGCTCCACGCGCTGCCACCGGCCACGGCGTCAGGACGAAGCTGTCTATGGGCCTTATTCCTGCATCACGGCCAGCGACCAGCACCAGCCGGCCAGTTCCCGGGCGATGGCCACGTTGGCCACCGTGCCCCGCTTATTGCGCTGAAGGAATCGAACCCACCGGTCATGCAGGCGCCGGTTGCCAGCATCACCACGGAGCCTGGCCTCGGCGGGGGCCAAGTCCCACCGGTCCCGCATGGTCTTGCCGATCCGGTATTGGGGCCGGTGGTGCCAGGCGGCCTCGACCAGCAGGCGACGGGCATGGGTGTTACCGGCCTTGGTGATCGGCCCCTGGACCCGGGACGCCCCGGAGGAGTGCTCCGAGGGGACCAGCCCGACGAAGGAGCCTATGGTGTTGCCGGTGAACCGGTGCCAGTCCCCGATCTCCACCGCCAGGGCGAACCCGGTCAGGGGGGAGACCCCGCGCAGACACCCCAGCCTGTGCACCAGGTCCGTGAACTCCGAGTCCGCGGCCATGGTCCCGATGGCCGCGTCGAGCCGGTCTCGGCGGGCCAGGGTGGCCATCACGGTCTCGTAGTCTGACTCGAACGCCATCTGGGTCGGCCGCTGTGTCAACTGTGGCCGGGCATCGTTGACGAGCCAGGTGTGGTGGGTCCCGGTCCAGGCTTGGCCGCCGTTGTAGACCAGGCCCTGGCGCAGCAATAGTTTCGAGAGCCGGTGGCGGGCGCGCATGAGATCGCCCCGGCAGTCCTCCCGGGCCCGGACCAGGTCCCGGGCCGCTTCTTGGTCCGCGGACGGCACAGCCACCGAAACGACCTCGTCCAGGCGCAGCAGCCGGGCCAGGTGCACCGCGTCCTTCGCATCGGTCTTGACCCGGTCGCCGGCCGGCCGTTGAAGCTTGGACGGGGCCACGACCTCGCACCGGATTCCCGCTGCCGCCAGGGCCCGGTACAGGCCGAATCCGGTGGGGCCGGCTTCGTAGGCTACGGCCACCGGGCCGGGCAGGTCCTGGACCCAGGAGATGATGTGATCGTGTGACGGGGTAAGTCTGGTGTGGATGAGCTCTCCCGTGACGCCGTCGATCGCCGCTGCGGCGACGGATCGTGCGTGCACATCGAGCCCGACACTCGTACGCTCGGTAAACACCGGGGCCTCCCACAACTGTCGGCAAGGCCGGGCAAGGGGCTCCTTGTCCGGTAACCCACGAATCTTTGTGAGTGAGGCCCCGGCCCGCAACCCCTCCATGCCGGACGGGTCACTACATACCGTCTAGGGTTCCTCGTCGGGCAAGGCGTCCAGGGCGGCGGTGAGCTGGTCCTCGGCCGGAACCAGACTCCGGTCGACTGCTGGCAGCTGGTCGTAGGTGTAGGCGGAGACCGCCAGTGGTGACGTTGACCGACCCAGCGCGTATCGGACGGTGTGGTCGTTCTTGCTGCCGCAAATCAGGATCCCCACCGTTGGCGCGTGGGCCTCGCGTTTGAGCCGGTCATCGACCAGGGCGACGTAGAAGTTCAGCTTGCCGGCATACTCCGGTTGGAACTTGCCGGTCTTGAGCTCGATGACGAAGTAACGTAGCTGTTCGACGTGGAAGAACAACAGGTCGATGTAAAAGTCGTCCCCATCCACCTCGAGGTGCACCTGACGCCCCACGAACGCAAAGCCGTGCCCCAACTCCCGCAACGTCTCAGTGATCCGGTCCATCAGGGCCTGCTCCAGGTCCCGTTCAGCGACAGCTCCGGACAAGCCCAGGAACTCGAAGGAATAAGGATCCTTGGCGACCTGCTGCGCCAACTCCGAATCCGGGGCCGCCAGATGGGTGCCGAAGTTCGAGGGGGCGGTGCCGGAGCGCTCCAGGGACCGGTTCATGATCATGTTCATCAGCACGTTCCGGGACCACCCGTGCTCCACGGCAGCGGCGGCATATCGGTCCCGCGCCGATGCGGTGTTGAGCTTGTCCAGCAGGACCCGGACGTGGCCCCACGGCAAATGTCCCACAGGCTGTGGGACATTTGGGTCCCAGTCCGGCCAGGCCGCGGCGAAAGCCCGCATGTAGAACAGGTTGCTCCGGGAGAAGCCCTTCATCTGAGGGAACTCAGCCCGCAGGTCCTGGGCCAGTCGGCCAATGATCCCGCTGCCCCAGCCCTGGTGTTCTTGCCGGGCCAGGATGTCCCGTCCGATCCTCCAGTAGAGCCCGAGCAAGTCCGTGTTGACCCGGCGCAAAGTCTGTAGCCGGGCACCCTGGACGTGCTTCTTCAGTTCCCCCAAGAAGGCTGGATAGTCATCGGGCAGGGCGATCTCAGCGGGTTTGGTCACGGACCGCATCCTAGCGAGGAAGGCCAGAGCCTAACGGGTGAGCTCTCGCGTTAAACGATCCGGAACTACCTGCCAAAGCGCGCCTGTCCCAGATCGAGCCGTGACTGAGGATCCCCGGGCGGGCCCAGACTAGAGGGTCAAGTCCCTGGAAGTGGTGTAACGGTCTGATCCTTCGTTGTTGTTGTCAGGCGCTGAGTTCGAG
>NZ_JBHLWH010000040.1:0-6068 GCF_042433045.1 Citricoccus parietis
TCTCAACGGCCATAGTGGTGGCTCTGAACCACAATATTCAGTGGCTCCCAGAGGTCCGAATACTCACTCCAAGTCTCCGGAGGATTGGGCCCAGCTTCCGTCCGGGTCGGCTATCGTACAGCTCGCTCCCCCGGCCACCAGTGCCGCGTTCTTGCGCGGGCCGAGGTGAGTACCGCGTAGTTTCGGGGACCAGCAGTCTGTGGCCACCGTCTGCCACCCTCGCCGCGCTCGACTCCCGGCAAGATGCAGGTGGCTACTTCAACGTCAAACAGCAGACGGTGTGGAGGTCCTCTTGACCTCCACACCGTCGTGGCGGGGCAGACGCGGACCGCCCACCATTTCTCAATTTCACCTTCACCGTGGGCCCCAGCCCTGGAGTCACCGCACGGTGTAGTTCTCCATGTCGGGGCGCTTGGTCATGTCCCAGTACTCGACATTGAGGAACGGCATCACGAAGACCACACGTCCTCGGGAGTTGCGGTAGTAGGTGGACATTCCCGGGTGGGTCCACACCGTCCTCTCATGGATCTCGTCGACGAGCTCGTTGTACTTTTCCGTCGCCTCCGGTTTCGCGTCGATGGCGTGGTGGCCGCCCTGGAACATCTCCGTCAGCAAGCCGCGGATGTAGCGCATCTGGACTTCCATGAAGAACATGAAGCTGCCGCTTCCCGGGAACGAGTTGGGCCCGCCCAGCATGAAGAAGTTCGGGAACTCGGGGACGGACACGCCCAGGTATGCCTTGGGGTTGTCGTCCTCCCACACCTCCCGGAGCCGCACTCCGTCAACACCCCTGACATCCATAGACGAGAGGAAGCGGGTGGCCTCGAACCCGGTGGCCCAAATAAGGACGTCCGCACCGTACTCCTGACCGGATGCCGAGACCACTGCATCGGGGCGGATCTCCACGACGGACTCATCCACCAGGGTCACATGATCCTTCTTGAGAGCCGCGTACCATCCGTTGTCGAGGAGGATCCTCTTGCCAAACGGAGGATAGTCGGGGACAGCCTTCTCCAGCAGGTCCTCTCGGCCGTGGAGCTGTTCGGTGATGTATTTGGTGAAGTAGGCACGGTGACCGTCGTTGCGGGCATTCACCGACCTTTCGGGATGCTCCCACTCGGGATCGACGCGCAATGCCTCGATCACCTTGTCACCGAACTGCCAGAACAACCTCAACCAGTACCAGGCCCGATAGAGGGCACAGGACTGAAGGAGCAGGCGCAGGTCGTCGGAGATGGGCTGCTGGAACTTCTCGAAGGGGGCGACCCACTGCGGTGAGCGTTGGAAAACCGTCAGTTCGGCGGCCGTGTCCGCAATGGCAGGGACGATCTGCATGGAACTGGCACCGGTTCCCACGATGGCCACGCGCTTACCTTCCAAGTCGATCCCCTCGGGCCACTCGGCGGAGTGAAACACAGTCCCCTGGAAGGAGTCGGCTCCCGGAAGGTCCGGCCTTTTAGGCCGGTTCAGGACGCCCACGGCGCTGATGAGGACATCACAGCGGAGGGTCTCCATAGTTCCCTCGCTGTTGCGTACCTCCAGCACCCATCCGTGGGTGTCCTCTTCATACGTAGAGGTGGACACCTCGGTGCCGAAGCGGATGCGGTGACGGACGCCCAAGGCATCGATCGTCTCGTCAAAGTAGTGGTGCAGGTTGTCACGCAGCTCGAAGTGCTTCGTCCAGTCATTCTGGGCGAAGGAGAACGAATAGAGGTGGCTGGGGGTGTCCACGCCAGCCCCCGGATAGGTGTTCTGCCACCAGTTGCCACCGGCCTCCGGCTGCTTCTCCAGGATGACGTAATCGATGCCCATCTCCTCCAGCTGATGAGCAGCGACAATGCCGGCAATGCCCGCCCCGATCACCACGGCCTGATAGCCCACGGGCGCCTGGACGGAAGGTGTCTGGATTTCAGGGGCATCGGAGACCACCCGCCGGGCGAATTCGGTCGACAGCATGGGACCGTACTGGTCCCCGACCTCCTCCCCCATGCAGATGCTCATCATGCGGGTAACGAGCTCAGGACTGGGCGCTTCGATAGCGGGGTCCTCTCCTGACTGCAGCCGCAGGATGGCGTCGACCCCGGCCTCACGGACTTCTGCCTGAATGGTCTCCGGCAAGCCGCCCGAGTCATGGTCCCCCAGCCCCCGGCCACGGGTGGGAAGATAGGGGTCCTCCAGCCATTTCTCGTCCCCGGTCACCTGAAAGACCAGCATCAGCAGGGCGGGGACGTTCGCAATGGAGACGGCCGTCCGCACCTGCTGCTCGGTGAGCTCGATGTCCTCGTCAATGAGAGAACCAGTATCAGCGACGGCTCTGGTGGCAAGAGTCGGCATAGTGCCACATCCTTCGGATCAGACGGGTCGGTGGTGACCACCCGTGGTTATCAACGTGAGTATTGACCTAGAACCATGGTGAACGCCCGCGCCCCGTTTGTCAACGCTAGAGTTGACAAAAGGCACGCCTCCGGCCGCGGGGGGCCAATCGGCCCTTTAGGTGCGACCGCAACGAGACAGCCCCCCGACCGAAGGCCCGGCGATCCCGGGCCGGCTCACACCGTGCCGGCTCGAGGGCAAGAGCAGAGGAGGTCGATGGGCATGGAGCTGTGCAGCCGCAAGTGAGGGGCTGCGCGTTTCACCCCTCGGGACACCCTTCCACCGGCCGACGGGACACCACCCGGCGGGACAGTCGCTCCGAAGATCTACACCACCGTTGACAACCGGGGGTGATGTAGGCCACTCTGGTGGCCGAAGGTGGAGTGCACCGCCGACAGCCCACGGCAGTTACGCCAACCCCGGCGTGCCGCAAAGAAGGGGATTCAGAATGACGCAGAATGTAATAGGATCAGACACCCAATCCGCAGGAACCGTGCAAGTCATTGACCTGAGGAAATCCCGCAAGGCACTGATTGCAGGGTCAGCCGGCCACGCGGTCGAATGGTACGAATTCGCCATCTACGCCTACATGGCTCCAATTATCGCGCCGCTGTTCTTTCCGTCGGCGGACCCTACGGCCAGCGTTCTGGCGACCTTCTCCCTCTTCGCCCTCGCCTTTTTCCTTCGCCCTGTCGGCGCCGTCGTCTTCGGTCGTATGACCGACCGCCTCGGACGCCGACCGGTGCTGGTTCTCATCATCGGCCTCATGAGCGCTGCCACTGCTCTCATCGGCTTGCTGCCTACTTACGCGCAGATCGGCGTTTGGGCACCCATCTTGCTGACGATGTGCCGAATAGTCCAAGGCCTCTCTGCCGGCGGCGAGGTAGGCGGCGCTGTCTCCCTGGTCGTGGAGTCAGCTCCGGAAGGCAAGCGAGGCATCTACGGTGCCTGGTCCTTTGCCAGTCAAACCCTCGCGTTCGTGCTCGGTGGAGGCGTGGCCACCCTGCTCGCTCTCATCCTTCCCCCCGAGGACCTTAGTTCGTGGGGATGGCGCATCGCCTTCCTGCTCGCTCTCCCCATGGGGGCGGTCGTGCTGTACATGCGCCTCCATGTTGACGAGACGCCCCACTTCAAGAAGATGAAGGCGCAGCAACTCACGAATCCCACGGAGGCGCCGGTACTACGGCGGCAGTCCTTCTCCTACCTCTTGACCACCTTCGGCATTGTTGTGGTCTACAACGCCGTCGGGAACACGTTCATGGTTGGCATGCCGTCGTTCTTGTCCACCAGCTACTCGATGCCCTTGCTGGAGTCTTACCTTCTTGCCGTGATCACCGGGCTGACCGCCGGGCTGACCATGCCGTTCTTCGGCCGACTGTCCGACCGGGTGGGCCGCCGGCCAGTGCTCCTGGCGGGAACAGGAGCCGTCGTCGTGCTGTCCTACCCGCTCTACGCCATGATCTCGACAGGCTTCACGGGCGGGCTGATCGCCCTGATCATCGCTGGCATCCTGATTGGCGCCGTCGGCGGACCCATGCCAGCCCTGCTTTCCGAACGGTTCCCCACCCGCAGCCGCGCCACCGGCCTGTCCCTGACCTACGCTTTGTCCGTCGCCCTCTTCGGGGGGACAGCTCCGTACATCATCATCTGGCTGGCGGACATCACCGGCGACTCCCTGTCAGCGGCCTACTACACCCTCGGCTGTGCAGTCATCAGCCTCATCGCGCTGCTATGCGTGAAGGCACGCCATCGCAACGACCACCTGGGCGAACTACAGGACTGATCTCACCCGGAGCCAAGGCAAGAGGAGCCGCGGATCATCATGATCCGCGGCCCCTCCCTTGGTGCAGGAAGCTTCTGCTGCACTCACGCTGGGGTGCGTTCGGCAAACCTTGCGATCTTCGCCTGCGTCCCGGCACTGGAGGCCATGGCGGCGATGCTCTCGAGTTCGTTCTCCAGGTGACGCTCGTAGGTGACGGGCTCCCCCGGGCTCAACAGCTTCTTCGTGGGCCCTATGACCTCGGCCGAGGCCACCAAGTCCCGTGCCAGCTCACCCGCACGCTCTTGGAGACGCTCCTTCTCGACGACCTCGCTCACCAGACCCCAGTCCAGGGCCTCCTGGGCCCCGACGATCTTGCCCGCCAGACACATTTGGGCAGCACGACGCGGCCCAACGACCCGCGGGAGGAAATAGGGACGCTGGACCGCTCTTGACGGTTGGCCGAACTCCCCCGGTTTCTCCAGGAATTCGCCGGTGCAGCAACCGCGCCATCTGGTCTTATTTGCCTGTCTCGTTCGCTGGTGTCTTGATGAGCTGGGAGCTACCGAGTTGTTGAGACAAGGAACGGGTTCCAGGGGCTGGGGTATGCGCGTTACCGCCAGAAGGAGATGCCGCCGCGCCGAATCCGATGAGCGGCTGGCGATGCTCGCGCCTATAGGGACGTGCCCGCGAGCCGCCCGGCCACGCCGCTGGTGTCACTTCGCCCGGTGGCTCGGTCCTCGACAAGATGGCGCCTCGAGCCTTGCTGTTGGACCGGACCAAGCGGCGCTCCGGACCGCCCCCGACGGTCGCCGGGGTGCGCGTTCGCCATGGAGGAAACGACGGGCCGGAGGGTTTCCCGCGGAGGCAGAGAGACATAGGGTTGAAGGACTTGATCGCCGACAGAAGGGAGTGCCCATGGGACTCGGAGACAAGATCAGCAACGCGACCGACAAGGCGGTCGGAGGTGCCAAGGACAAGCTCGGCGATGCCACCGACAACCCCGATCTGCAGGCAGAGGGCAAGGCCCAGAACACCGAGGGCCACGCCAAGCAGGCCGGCGAGAGCGTCAAGGACGCTGCCAAGGACGTCAAGGACGGCCTGAAGTAGTCAGGCACACCCTCTGAACCAGCGGCTGCGGCCCCGGAACCCGTCATGGGTCCGGGGCTGCAGTGCGTTCGGGGCGGTGGTGGGCCCGCCGCAGGCGCCAGACCGCACGACCCGGCGATACGGGCTATGTCGAGACCGGAAGGTCGCGGATGCGACGGTAGAGCGTGGCTCGGGACATGCCCATGTCCCGAGCCACCTGAGCCGCGGGCCGGCCGGCTTCGACCAGGTGGGCGGCGCTGCGGATCTGAGAATCGGTGAAGGTCTGGCGCCGTCCGCCGAGGTCCTGGCCGGCGGCCCGGCGCTTTGCCACGGAGTCGGTGATGCGTTCGCGCTTGATCTCCAACTCCATCTGGGCAAGAGCGGCCATCACCGTGAAGACCATGGAACCCATCGGGGTGTGAGTGTCGACGTCTCCCCCACCGAGGTTCAGCACCCGCAGCCCCGCGCCTCGTTCTCGGAGGGTCTCGGCGAAGGCGAGCATGTTCTGGGTCGACCTACCCAACCGGTCCAACGTGGTGATCACCAAGGTGTCGCCTTCCTGCAGGGCGGCCACCGCCTTGTCGAACTTCGGCCGCGAGGCCCGAGCACCGGACACCCCGTGATCGACGTACAGGTCATCGCGCCGCACCCCGGCCGCGAGCAGGTCCTCGACCTGCCGGTCGGCGTCCTGCCGGCGGGTGGAGACCCGCGCGTATCCAATGAGCGAGTGTCTCGCAACCAACGTTGAGTACACGATTCTAGTCGCTTAGAGATTGCGCGGATAGGGGCTCAGCGCCATTGGTACTGCTTGACAGGGCGGTCATCCCACCGGAACCGGGTCCATGAT
>NZ_JBHLWH010000041.1:0-2477 GCF_042433045.1 Citricoccus parietis
GCTTCTCCGAACTCCGCCACCACGTCTACGAACAGATCCAGCTCGCCAAGAAGGGCTTCCGCCCCGAAGACTCCATCGCGAAGTAGGCACCCGTCCACTGGTGCACGACTTCGATCCAATGATCCAGCGTGCAGCCGAAGACCCCGGCGGGTTCCCGTGGCTTTCCTGAAGACATCACCTCCCTGCCACGCTTCGCAGTACCGCCGCCATGATGCGAAGAATGTTCGTCGACTTTGGCCGGAGCTTGGGTACATCTTGGTTGGGGAACCACATCCAGGCTTCCGCATCGGCGACTTTAGTTGTCATCTGCAAAAGCCATTCGGACAGATTTCAGGGGACGGGAATCCGGGAGTCCTGGTTCCCGTGGCAACTATGGCGGTCAGTGCCGCCCTGGGGGTGGCCATCGGTATCAGCCATATCTCAGTCTCGGTGGACGATCGACAGATCACCGTGCGTTATGGCCGCTGTATCGCCGCACAATGGCACACGATGAGGTCGCATCATTCGAACTCGTGGAGGATGTTCGCCCTGCCAGCTTTGGCGGTGTCGGCTACCGCCGCCCCCGGGGGCCGCGTCGGACTTCTCTGGACCGGCGGTCCCGGCGTGGAAATCGAAACCACTGATGGCAAACACATCACCGTGGTCATCGACGAGGCGAACGACCTCCACGAAGCCCTGGCCCGAACGACATGAACCAGCCGACTCATTTCTTCCCCTCGCCCATAGGTCGGCAGGCGCAGACTCGGGCAATTGGCGCCATGGTCATTGATGCTCTTGCAGATAGACCTGGCACGAAGTAGACGAACCCTTTCTCAGTAGCCGCCTGCACGAGTGAAAGTATGTGAACGCTGACCCTTTCGGCAGGGGAATCAAAGCGGACACCCTCACCGCTGACCTGCACGAACCAATTCCTCACCGGGTCCGCACCCGAGTCCTCCACCAGGTCACCGATGGTCCTGGCCATCACATACCGTCCGCACATGGCTTCATGTCTCCTGCGGTCCCTCGTCGGACGATCAACGGCCGGGATTCAGCCCTCGACGAAGGGGTTGCCGCAGGCCCAGCCTTGCGGGTTCTCGTGGCAGTCCTCGGCGACGTTCTTGGACTTGGACCGCCAGATGTCCGCAGTGACCGGCTCACTCGGGACCTCGGCAGTGCCCGGGATCGCGATCCACGGACCATCATTGACCGAGAACTGCCCCCGATACGACGTCGTCAGCCCCACTGCGTACTGGCCGGTGTCCTCGTAGACATGGCTGGTAGTGGTCTCCTGGTTGAACTCCACCTGCGGCCCACCCGGATACGGATTCGACAACTGCTCCGAACCGTCCCCGTAGTCCCAGGTCCACTGCACCGGCACCGCCTGAATCGCCACCTGCTGACCCAACATCGTGGTGTTCAACGTCTGGTCCTCCTCGGTCGCGAAAAAATTCGTATTCCCACGAATCAGGCCAAAGCCGCCCGAGTCAGACTCGATCTCCGACGGGGCGATATCCAAGGCACGGAAATCCGACAGAGTCACCACCGGCATCGGCGGAGCATCTGCGGCTTCTGCTCCAGAATCAGTGACCACTGGCTCCGAAGGATCGGAACAGAACTGCTGCCCCACCCTTTCGAGAGCCTCGAAATCGTTCGCCGGGTACTGAGCCCTGACCATCCACTGGCTGTCGGACTCCGCGCAGGCAGCTTGTTCAGCTTCCATGCAATCCAACATCGCAACGCCATCGATATTCGTGCAGTAAAGCTGAGTGATCGTGATGATTCGGTCCGGATCGTCGATTTCGTTAGGCTTCGTCGATCCGCCTGCCCCGGCATCTGCACCCTCGTTGCCCGATGCTGGTCGAGTCCCAGGCGACGGTTGCTGCGAAGACTCAACCGGAATTTTCCCACCGACTCCAATTTCAGGGTCGTCTTCATAGTCGGAGTCACCGCAGAACACACCGTCACAAGCCTGGTCAGTTGCCTGCCCGGCCGGAACCGCGACAACGGCAAGTAGCAATGTGAGGACAATCGGCATCAGAACAACCCTTTTAACTTCAGTCATTTCGGCAACCTCACCCTTGCGGTTCAAGGCCTTCGAGTTTCCACAGCTGTTCCTCCTCATCAAACACTGCAGAGATCGCCCAAGGTCGATCGTCGGACCCATCCCCAGAACCGCCCGGCGAACCGTTCGGCTGGTAAACCTGACTCGGTGATTCAGAGACAACGATTGCCCCGGTTCCGCCCAAACCGCCATTATCGATGTTGGTGAATTGGACCCCTACTTCAGTAGGGCCAGTCTCCGCCCAGCCCCCCAGATCGTAGATCTCAGTCCATCTGTTCCGTTGACTCTGACAGAGATCACAGTCACTCGTGGACACTTCATCGATGTGCGTCGAATCACCCGTTGCTCGGAGAAAGTCTCCAGCCTCCCACCAGTACTCGACTGCGGCTTCAAGCCCCTCTTCCGTCGGCTTCTTCACTGCTTCGGGCATCTC